>JAMOAC010000411.1 GCA_023621975.1 Bacillota bacterium
GTTATAACGGCTCGAAATTGTGTATTTTTGAATTTGTATATTTTGCAAGGCCTGACAGTGTTATTGACGGTGCATGCGTACATCAGGCAAGGGTAGAGGCAGGACGCCAGCTGGCAAAGGAACATCCTGTGGATGCAGATATTGTTATCGGTGCACCTGACGGTGGCCTGAACGCTGCCCTCGGCTTTTCAAGGGAAACGGGCATACCCTACGGACAGGGGCTGCTGAAAAATAAATATATCGGAAGGACATTTATACAGCCTACCCAGGACAAGCGTGAAATCGGGGTAAGGATTAAATTCAACGCCATGAGAAGCGAAATTGAGGGAAAAAGGGTTGTATTGGTTGATGATTCAATAGTCAGGGGTACAACCACGAGAAGGATTGTTCAGATACTCAAAAGTGCAGGAGCAAAAGAGGTGCATATGAGAATAAGTTCACCTCCATACAAATATCCCTGCTATTATGGTATAGACACTGCCAGCAGGAAGCAGCTTGTTGCGTCCAATTATTCCGTAGAAGAAATAAGGAAAATGATAGGTGCGGACAGCCTTGGATACCTGAGCCTGGAAGGCCTGCTTAAGACTCCCTGCGGAGCAAGATGCGGATTTTGCACTGCATGCTTTGACGGAGGCTATCCTGTTGAGCCACCTGATAAAACAAAGTAAATAGCTGTGGAGGGGAAACCATATGATTACCTATAGAGATGCCGGCGTTGATATTGAAGCCGGTTACGAAGCTGTACGTCTCATGAGGAACGATGTAAAGAGGACTTTCAGGCCTGAAGTGCTTACCGACATCGGTGGCTTTGGCGGGCTTTTTGCCCTTGGCAGTTACAAGGAGCCTGTCCTAGTTTCCGGTACCGATGGGGTAGGTACCAAGTTGAAAATTGCTTTTGCCATGGACAAACATGATACTGTGGGAATAGATTGCGTGGCAATGTGCGTGAATGATATCGTGTGCAGTGGCGCTGAGCCGCTGTTTTTCCTCGACTATATAGCGGTGGGGAAAAACAGGCCACAGAAAGTGGCGCAGATAGTAAAAGGTGTTGCCGATGGCTGTGTATTGGCCGGTTGCGCCTTGATCGGCGGTGAAACCGCTGAAATGCCGGGGTTTTATTCCGAAGACGAATACGACATTGCAGGATTTGCAGTTGGAGTTGTTGAGAAAAGCAAAATTATTGACGGAAGCAGCATAAGGGAAGGAGACATGCTTATAGGGCTTGCCTCTTCGGGAATTCACAGTAACGGATATTCCCTGGTCAGGAAGATACTAAACCCCAACAGGGAAAAATTGCAGGAATATGTGGAAAAGCTGGGATGTACGCTTGGCGAGGAACTCCTGAGGCCGACCAGAATTTACGTGAAAACCATACTTGATTTGATTGGCAGGTTCAACATTAAAGGAATTTCCCACATTACGGGAGGGGGATTCATTGAAAACATCCCGCGAATGGTGCCTGAGGGATTGAGAGTAAGGATAAACAAGGGTACATGGCCTGTCCTGCCTGTATTTGAACTTTTGCAAAAGGTTGGAAACATTCCCGAGAAAGAAATGTTTAATACGTTTAACATGAGCATTGGCATGGTTATTGCAGTGGACAGAGATGCTGCCGAAAAGGTGCAGGCATACCTCAATAGCCGGGATGAGAAGGCCTACCTGATAGGCGAAATAGTAAAAGGAGAGGCAGGCGTGGACATATGCTGAAAATAGGCGTACTCGTTTCAGGCGGAGGTACAAATCTGCAGGCAATAATAGACAGTATTGAAAGCGGATACCTGAAAGATTGCTCCATAGCAGTAGTAGTATCCAGCAGGCCCGGTGCATATGCCCTTGAAAGGGCAAAAAAGCATAACATACCATCCACGGTTATTTCAAGGAAGGAATTTAAGTCACTGGATGAGTATGATGAGGCAATCATTCAATGCTTCGAAAGTTATGGTGTGGAATTGGTTGTAATGGCCGGTTTTCTTACGATGGTAGGAGAAAAATTTATAAATAAATACAGGGGCAGGGCTATAAACATACATCCATCTCTGATACCTTCCTTCTGTGGGAAGGGCTATTATGGAATTATACCCCACCAGAAGGCACTTGAATACGGGGTTAAGGTTACGGGTGCTACTGTCCATTTCGTTGAGCCTGAATACGATTCAGGCCCTATTATTTTGCAAAAAGCCGTTGAAGTAAGAGATGATGATACGCCTGAAACCCTTCAAAGAAGAGTAATGGAGGAGGCAGAATGGAAGATACTGCCCAGGGCCATTAAACTCTTTTCAGAGAGAAGGCTTGTAATTAACGGAAGAAAGGTCAGTATAATAGAATAAATGCACCACGATGACAGAATGGGTCAGGATGAAAGGAAAGGACAAGGACGGTTAAATAATAAAAGCAATTAACAGAATTAACAAACAGGAGTGTGAGAGTTGTGATTAAGCGTGCGTTAATCAGTGTGTCGGACAAGACCGGGATTGTAGAGTTCGCAAAGGCATTGGACAGCAAAGGCATAGAGATAATATCTACCGGGGGTACCGCAAGGACATTAAGCGATGCGGGCATAAAAGTGACAAACATATCTGATGTTACCGGTTTTCCGGAATGCCTGGACGGAAGGGTCAAGACTCTTCACCCTAACGTTCATGCAGGGATTCTGGCAATGAGAAGCAACCCGAAACACATGGAGCAGCTTGATAAGCTTGGCATAAAAACCATAGACATGGTTGTAATTAACCTGTATCCCTTCAAGCAGACAATTCTTAAAGATAACGTTCAGCTCGGGGAAGCAATTGAAAACATTGACATCGGCGGACCGACAATGCTGAGGGCTGCAGCAAAGAATTATCAGGATGTTGTTGTAATAGTGGATCCTGACGACTATTCCACCGTATTGGAAGAACTGGAGAGAAACGGGGAAATATCTCTTAAGACGAAGTTCAGGCTGGCATATAAGGTATTTGAACATACAAGCCATTATGACACGCTTATTGCAAATTACCTCAGGAGCAGGCTTGAAGAAAAAGTCTTCCCGCAGACACTCTCCCTTACTTTTGAAAAGGTTCAGGATATGCGGTACGGCGAAAACCCACACCAGCAAGCTGTTTTTTACAGGGAAGTCGGTTCATTCACCGGTTGTATAACTTCAGCAAAGCAACTTCACGGCAAGGAACTGTCCTATAATAATATTAACGATGCCAACGGCGCAATTGAACTTCTGAAGGAATTTGACGAACCTACGGTTGTAGCGGTAAAGCACGCCAATCCATGCGGTGTAGCCAGTGCTGAAAACATATATGAAGCATACATAAAGGCTTACGAGGCAGACCCTGTATCAATATTCGGAGGAATAATTGCAGCTAACAGGGAAATAGACGCAAGGACAGCGGAAGAGATAAACAAGATATTCGTGGAAATAGTAATTGCTCCTTCATATACCAAAGAAGCACTGGAAATTTTGTGCTCCAAGAAAAATATAAGGATATTGCAGCTTGAAAATATATCATCGAAAATTCCGGCAGGTACTTATGACATGAGAAAGGTGGCCGGAGGGCTGCTTGTGCAGGAATACAACGACAAGCTTATGGACATGGATAACATAAAGTATGTAACAGACAGGAAGCCTTCAGCAGAAGAACTTGAAGACCTCATCTTTGCCATGAAGGTTGTTAAACACACCAAATCAAACGGCATTGTTGTTGCAAAAGGCAAGCAGACCCTTGGAGTAGGGCCGGGGCAGACGAACAGAATAATGGCTGCAAAAATTGCAATAGAATACGCCGGGGAGAGGTCAAAGGGCGCAGTCATGGCATCGGATGCATTTTTCCCGTTCCCCGACTGCGTTGAGGCTGCGGCAAAAGCGGGAATTACCGCGATAGTCCAGCCGGGCGGTTCAATACGGGACCAGGAATCAATCGATGCCTGTAATAAATACGGGATTTCAATGATTTTTACGGGCATGCGCCATTTTAAACATTAAAATGAAAATGTCTGAATGAGAGGATGATATCATGAAAATACTTGTTGTCGGCGGAGGAGGAAGGGAACACGCAGTTGTATGGAAACTGGCCCAGAGCCCTTCGGTAGATAAAATATATTGTGCTCCCGGAAACGGGGGCATATCCTCCATTGCACAATGCGTTCCAATCAAGGCAACTGATGTGGAGGGAATTAAGGCATTCGCAAAGGAAAACAGGATTGACCTTGTAGTTGTCACGCCGGATGACCCGCTAGCCGCAGGGATGGTGGATGAACTTGAAAAGGAAGGAATAAGGGCATTCGGTCCTACACGGGATGCTGCAATAATCGAGTGGAGCAAATCCTTTGCAAAGGACCTGATGAAAAAGTATAACATACCAACGGCAAGATACGAAGTTTTTGACAACAGCAAAGATGCAATTAAATACCTGTCCAATCAGAGATTCCCTATTGTAGTAAAGGCTGACGGGCTTGCCCTCGGCAAGGGAGTAATTATAGCTCAAAACCTTGAAGAAGCCTGTGAAGCCGTAGGCAGTATCATGGACAAAAAAGTTTTCGGAGAAGCCGGCAGAAGAGTGGTTATAGAGGAATTTCTTACAGGACAGGAAGTATCGATACTGGCATTTACGGACAGTAAGATAATAGTTCCCATGGTGAGCTCCCAGGATCATAAGAGGGCTTTGGACGGGGACAAAGGGCTTAATACAGGAGGCATGGGTACATTCTCACCCAGCAGGGTTTACACTGCTGAGATTGCACAGTACTGTATGGATAAAATTTTTAAGCCCACAGTGGATGCAATGAACAGGGAAAACAGGAAATTCAAAGGTGTGCTGTATTTCGGCCTGATATTGACGGATGACGGACCAAAGGTGCTTGAATACAATGCCAGGTTCGGAGATCCGGAAACACAGGTGATTCTTCCCAGGCTTAAGAGCGATTTGCTGGAAATATTCAATGCAGTAATAGATGAAAGGCTTGACGAGGTTAAGGTTGAGTGGGACGATAGGGCTGCCGTGTGCGTAATAATGGCATCCGGCGGATATCCCCAGGAGTACCGGACGGGTTACGAGATAAAGGGTATTGAAGAAGTTGAAAAGGAGAAGGATATAATTATATTCCATGCCGGTACCAGGTATGAGAGTGGTAAGTATTATACTGCCGGCGGACGTGTGCTGGGCGTAACCGCCATGGATGACACGCTGGACGGAGCCATCAAAAAGGCATATGAAGGTATGGAAAAGATAAGTTTCAAGGATGCACACTACAGAAGGGATATAGGAATTAAGTAAACGTAACAGGGATATACAAAGCTTATCCGGAAAGGTTTTTCTTTAAGAAAAACCTTTCTTGTGTTATAATGACTGTGGACAGTGACAGGGGGCGGTTCCTTGTCATGCTTTGCGTGGCAAGGAACCGTCCCCTGTCACAACCCCTGTAGCCACCATTATTGTAGTGTAAAAAGGTGTTTTGCATGGAATCTGAATATTTAAGAATAGGCATATCGGGAGGGACGTTTGACCCGATCCATTACGGGCATCTTATAGCTGCTCAGGAAGTCGGGGAAAAACTTAAGCTTGACAAAGTGATATTTATACCTGTGGGAGATCCGCCTCACAAGAAAGATTTTGCAGTAACTGAATCGATACACAGGTTGAACATGGTGAGGCTGGCTGTAGAGGGCAACCCGTTTTTTGAAGTTTCAAGCATTGAGGTTGAAAGGCCGGGATACACATATACCGTTGACACTCTAATTGAATTGAAAGCCAAATACCCCGATAATTGCGAATTTTATTATATAATCGGTGCCGATACGTTGCCTCAGTTGGTTACGTGGAAGGATTACAGGAAGGTATTTACCTTGTGCCGGTTTGCTGCGGTTATGAGGCCGGGTTTTGCCAATGAGGAAATATATAATGAGGCAAAGCGCCTGGAAAGATGTTTTTCGGCTAAAATTGACGTATTAGACACGCTGATGATAGGTATTTCATCAACTGATATAAGGCAGCGGGTAAAGAATTCAAGATCAATTAAATACCTTGTACCAGAGAGTGTTGAAAAATATATATATGCAAACGGACTATACAGGTGATGACGTAATGTTTGATGATGACATTGTGTTTAAAAAATATAAAGAAAAATTAAAGACAATGGTGTCGGAAAAAAGATTCATTCATTCAGTAAACGTGATGGACTGTGCTGTGAAGCTGGCTGAAAAATACGGAGCGGACGTAAGAAAGGCTGCTGTCGCAGGACTTTTGCATGACTGTGCCAAAGGTATTAAAGGCGAAGAAATATTCAGGATGTGCGAAAAATTCGGAATTGAAACAGATGAAATTACAAGGCTTCAGCCTGAATTGCTTCATGGCTGTATAGGCGCAAAGCTGGCAGAGAGAGATTTCGGCGTAACGGACAAATCCATTTTGAATGCTATATACTACCACACCACCGGGTATGATAATATGAACCTTTTGGATAAGATTATATTTATAGCGGATTATATTGAACCCGGAAGAAATTTTTCAAATATTGAAAATATAAGAAAGACGGTGTATGAAGACCTGGACAGGGCCATAATAATGGCACTGGACAATACGCTTGCATATGTAACTTCAAAGGGCGCATTAATTCATCCCCTTTCAGTCACTGCCAGAAACAGCCTGATTGTGGCAAGAATGCTTAAAAATAAGGGGACCGACGGAAAGACTGAAAAAAGTGTCAGTGAATTTGGCGGTAAAATGCAGGAAGGTGGATTGGCGTGAGCAAAAAATCAGGTTTCAGAATCGCCTTTTATATAATAGGTACAATAATTCTGATAACGTTGAGTGTTTTTATAGTTATTAACTTCAAAAACGATGCCAGGATTTTGGATAATTTATCGAAAAAAGAAGTAAAAAGCAGTGCGTATTTGGATTACGAGGAAGATGTGAACAAAACATTATTGAAACAATTTTGTACTTAACATATATTTTCATTTAGTGGTATAATACTGATTAATATAAAATGCATTAATATGCAATGGGTTAATATGATATGCATTAATATGCCGTGCTTTTTTGAATTTTTTAAATATTATGCTTTTTAATATTATGTAGATTAGATTTTTGCAGATTTGATATTATGCAGATCAGGTATTATGAAAAAAGATATTATTCACATTGGATATTATACTTTATATTATGCTTTATTGATTAATTATTAATTGATGATTAATTATTTTTGATTGATTAATTATTAATTATTATTATAATTATGCTTAATTAGCATTTTTTATAATTATGAGTGATTTAAATTTATGGCGTAATGTATTATGGCCTAATATAATATTTCTTGGCTTAATTTTGATATTTTATGACGATAATATTTAAAAATAATTAAAAAATAGAGAGGAAGGATACGTTATTGAATTCAAAAATATTTGTAGATAAGGTTGTCGAAACGTTGAAGGGCAAGAAAGCGAGAGACATTGATGTTATTGACATATCCGAAATTTCATCGCTTGCCGACTACTTTGTAATTTGCAGTGGTACTTCAACCATTCATATAAGGACACTTGCCGATGAACTTGAAGAAAAGATGGGTGAAGCCGGACGTCAATGCCTTCGCAAGGAAGGATATGAAAGTGCGCGGTGGATACTGCTTGATTATGGAGATGTGGTAGTACACATATTCCACGAGGCAGACAGAAAATTTTACAATCTCGAAAGATTGTGGGCTGACGGTATCATAACTTCACGATCAAATGAAGATTAGGCTTCACTAAATTTAGGATCTGGCTTCGCAAAATGATCAGGTTCTGCCTGATTGTTTATGTGATTGTTGCAGAAAGCCGGGTATCCGTAAAAAAGCTCCAAATTTTGTCAATAAGTAAATTAGTATAGATTAATACAGAAATATTAATGGCTAAAATTAATTAATTGAATACCAAAAGTTGCTCAAATTAAGATGACCTGAAACAAATAAGTAAATAGAGGATGTGATTGCGATGAGAGAATACAACCCAAAAGAGATTGAAAAAAAGTGGCAGGAAATATGGGAAAGAAACCATGTATTTGAGGCATCAAACGACAAATCAAAGCCCAAGTTTTATGCTCTGATTGAATTCCCATACCCATCGGGGCAGGGATTGCATGTCGGGCATCCACGTCCGTATACCGCTCTTGATATAGTAGCCAGAAAAAGGAGAATGCAGGGATATAATGTATTGTTCCCGATCGGCTGGGATGCTTTCGGCCTGCCTACGGAAAACTATGCAATAAAGAACAAGGTACACCCAAGGCTGGTTACGGAGAAAAACATAGCCAGGTTCAAATCACAGTTAAAAGCACTGGGTTTTTCCTTTGACTGGTCAAGAGAGATAAATACGACGGACCCGGAATACTACAAGTGGACCCAGTGGATATTCCTCAAACTGTTTGAAAAAGGGCTGGCTTATAAAAAGGAAGCTGCAATAAACTGGTGTACGGAATGCAAGGTGGGTCTTGCCAACGAAGAGGTTGTTAACGGCGTATGCGAGCGCTGCGGCGGCGAAGTGGTAAGAAAAGTGAAAAATCAGTGGATGCTTAAAATCACGGAGTATGCCGAAAGGCTTATAAATGACCTTGACACCGTTGATTTTATTGAAAGGGTCAAAGTTCAGCAGAAGAACTGGATAGGTCGGTCAGAGGGAGCCGAAGTGGATTTCAGGACTACGGAAGGCTATGTCTTGAAGGTTTATACCACAAGGCCCGATACCCTTTTTGGAGTTACATATATGGTTATATCTCCTGAGCATCCGATGATTGACGAGCTCAGGGACAAGATTAAAAATATAGATGAAATTCTCAAATACAGGGATCTGGCAGCACATAAATCGGATTTTGAAAGAACGGAGCTTGTAAAAGAAAAGACGGGTGTGCAGATTGACGGTATAAAGGCCATAAATCCTGTAAACAACAAGGAAATCCCGATATGGGTGTCTGATTATGTACTGATGTCATATGGAACCGGTGCAATAATGGCCGTACCCGGGCATGACACAAGAGACTGGGAGTTTGCGAAGAAATTTGGGCTTCCTATTATTGAAGTAGTGGCAGGAGGAGATATAGAAAAGGAAGCTTATACCGATATTGAAAACGGCATAATGGTGAACTCTGATTTCCTTAACGGCCTTGAAGTTAAAGAGGCGAAGAAGAAAATAATTGAATGGCTTGAGGAAAAGGGAATCGGCAGAAGCAAGGTTAATTATAAATTAAGGGACTGGGTGTTCTCGCGGCAGAGATACTGGGGCGAACCCATACCCCTGGTTTATTGTGAAAAATGCGGATGGGTGCCAATACCTGAAGAGGAACTCCCGCTGCTTTTGCCCGAGGTTGAATCCTATGAGCCTACCGATACGGGCGAATCGCCTCTGGCAAATATGCCTGAATGGGTTAATACCACATGCCCCAGGTGCGGAGGGCCTGCAAAGAGAGAAACCGATACAATGCCTCAATGGGCTGGTTCTTCATGGTATTTTTTGAGGTATGTCGACCCTCATAATAAAAATGAGCTTGCAAGCAGGGAAAACCTTGAATACTGGCTGCCTGTTGATTGGTACAACGGCGGAATGGAACACACTACTTTGCACCTGCTTTATTCGAGGTTCTGGCACAAGTTCCTCTATGACATAGGTGTGGTTCCTACACCTGAACCTTACATGAAGAGGACATCCCACGGAATGATTCTTGGTGAGAATAATGAAAAAATGTCCAAATCCAGGGGCAACGTTGTAAACCCTGATGACATGGTTAATGAATTCGGAGCTGATACTCTCAGAATGTATGAAATGTTCATCGGGGATTTTGAAAAAGCAGTTCCCTGGTCATATAACGGAATAAAGGGCTGCAGAAGGTTCCTTGACCGTGTATGGAGGCTCCAGAGCTTCCTGGTTGACGGAGATGAGTATTCTAAAGAATTTGAAAATAAAATGCACAAAACAATAAAGAAGGTCAGCGAGGATTATGAAAATATGAAATTTAATACCGCTATTGCAGCCATGATGTCACTGGTCAACGACTTCTACAGCGTGGAAAGGGTAAATAAGGCTGAATTCAAGACTTTCCTGATACTCCTGAACCCTGTTGCACCGCACATAACAGAAGAGTTGTGGGAAATTGCCGGATTCCCTGGAATGCTTCACAATCAGAAATGGCCGGAGTGGGATGAAAGCAAAACCATTGACGATATGATAGAAATTGCAATACAGATTAACGGCAAAGTAAGGGAAAGGATTACAATACCTTCAGGATTGGATAAGCAGGAAATGGAAAGTGTTGTAATGGAGGATCCGAAAGTTAAAGCTCTTGTGGAAAGCAAAAATATAGTAAAGGTTATTGCTGTTCCCGGCAAGCTGGTTAATATTGTAGTGAAGTAACAGGGTAAATCAATTCAAATTGTGCACAAAAGCCGTGACGGATGATGTAAGAATATATGCAGCGGAACCTGTATGGGTTAAGGGTTTGCCTGCATATGGCATGTTGATTCCATCCTGCGGCGCATGGAAAAAATAATGATGCTTAGTGTTAATATACGGGCCGTAATAAAGGTTTAAAAAGCCATAAAACGGCCCGTTGTATTTTATGCAGCTCATGTTTTTCAACGGACAGGCCGGAGGAGGACCTGCATTTACTACCAGCTTAAGAGAATTACTGTCTACATCGGATAATATGCCGGTAAATCCAAGGCCGGCGGGCCCACCTGCATCAACAAACACAGTAACGGTTTTGCCGATATATTTTGAAATATGTGAAGCGAAACTGGTTTCTTCATGTTTGGCATTTACTGCCATATCCCTTATTGAGTTATCTTTTATTACGGAATTATCCTTTATTGAGTTACCCTTTACTGATTTACGTATTACTGGGTTATCTATTACTGATTTATCCTGTACTGCTTTATCCTGATTTGGCCTTTTTATGATTCCAGTCCTGCTTCTTCTGAACAAAAACATGTTTTCCCCTCCTCATACCATCATAGTATTCAGAGAGGCGATTTGTTACAGTGCCTTTCGATTTTAACTTTTATTGACAATGCATTGCATTTAAAATAAAATCATTTATGACATAATATATTATAATTAAAAAAATATTACAATTTATGACAACAACAAAAGGAGAAGGTAATAATGGGTTTATACGAGGAATGGACGAAAAGAGTCGAAGAAGAAAGCCAAAAGAGAAGTTTCAGGAAATTTTGGGACGAATATTTGAACAAGGAAAAGGAAAATTATATAAAAATACTTGAGAGGCACAATGAAGTTATCAGCGGCAAGCTCAGTGAGCTGGCCGAGATGTTTGACATGGACACTGTCACGATGACAGGCTTTCTTGACGGAATAAACTCAAGCCTTGTTAATCAGTTGGACCTGGAAGAGCTTACGGAGGACAGCGAAATAAAGCTCGAAGTTGATTTCGAGAAACTGTATTGGAACATGCTGGATGCAAAGGCAAACTGGTTGTATACCCTGCCTCAGTGGGATAATGTTCTTTCTCCTGAAAAAAGAGCCGAAATAACAAAAAATTACAGGCAATCCAAAATAGCAGTGAGCAACAAGGTTGGAAGAAATGACCCATGTCCTTGCGGAAGCGGGCTAAAATACAAGAAGTGCTGCGGGAAAAACAATTAGAGAATGAATAATAACATCTTATTATTGTTAATTATACCTTCAATAATCTTAATCGACCAGGTGACAAAGAAAACAGCACTTTTAAAACTGAATGACGGACAGGTCAGAAGCTGCTGCCGAAATATTGTGAATCTGACTCTTGTTAAAAATTCGGGTGCTGCTTTCGGAATACTTAAGGGCAGGCAGTTGTTATTGAAGATAATAACCATATCCCTGATAACGGTGTTGTTATATTTTCTTGTTTATTTTGCCATTACAGGTATATATACTGAAATTACAGTCGCACTGGTGTTTGTGCTGGGCGGGGCTATAGGCAATCTGATAGACAGGCTCAGATTCAACTATGTTGTGGATTTTATCACGTTAAAATTTAGAGGATGTCCCGTGTTCAACATTGCCGATATATTTATATTTCTTGGATCGGTAATTTTTGTTATTAATACGGCTTTTTGAGGTTAATCCACAGCAGGGTTAAAATTGCCTTGCATTTTAATATTTTGTCTTTCAGGGCAAAATGTACCTGAAAGGATAAAAAGGTGGGATCTGTATGTCTATGGTTTGGAGGGAAATAAAGGAAAAGCAGGAAGAAGCGCTAAGCCCCTTTGCTTCAAAAAACAGCCTGTCAAAAGGCAGGTTGTATTATGAAGAAAAATGCCCTGTGCGGACTGATTTTGAAAGAGATGCAAACAGGATACTTTATTCCATGGATTTCAGGCGTTTGAGGCACAAGACCCAGGTATTTTTTAATGCAAAAAATGACCATATATGTACCAGAATGGAGCACGTGCTGTACGTGAGCGCCATTTCCGTCACAATAGCCAGGACTTTGAACTTGAATCAGGATTTGACCAATGCGATAGCACTGGGTCATGATCTGGGACATGCACCTTTTGGTCACAGCGGAGAGAGGGTGCTTGACTGCTGCCTTAAAAAAATTAATCCTGATTATTTTTTTAAACATGAAATTCATAGTTTGAGAGTGGTAGACAGGCTGGCTACGAGGGTGGCACCGAGCAAGCCCGTTAAAAAGCGCGGCCTTAACCTTACATTTGAAGTCCGTGACGGTATCGTATGCCACTGCGGAGAAAATTACGAGGAATACCGGTTGACAAGGGACACCGTTAAGGATGTCGGATGGATGGACGGCATAAAAAAGGTGGACTGCATGCCGTATACCCTGGAAGCGTGTATTGTAAGGCTTGTAGACAAAATTGCATATGTGGGAAGGGACATAGAGGATGCTTTGAGGGTTAACCTTATGGATATAAACGATATTCCCATTGAAATAAGAAAAGAGCTGGGAAATACTAACAGTGAAATAATAAATACCCTTGTATGCGATATTATTGAAAACAGTTACGGCAAGGATTGCATACAATTAAGCCCTGAAAAGGGTGAGGCGCTTGAGAGCCTGATTAAGGAGAATTCGCGGTTAATTTATCAGTCAGACAGGATAAAAAGGTATGAAAAGACAGCAAAGAACATACTTGAAGGACTGTTTTTTGAGCTGCTGGACAGCCTTAAGGATATTGAGAAACTGAAAGCCAGCGATTTAAAGGTTCATAAGCAGTTCTACAATTTTATCCGCGATGTAGGATATGACAGCACTGAAACGGATGAACAAAAGGTTGTTGATTTTATCGCAGGCATGACCGATAATTATGCGACAAGCTGTTTTAATGAGATATATTGGTTTTAAGGCAGAATTCAAAGACTTTTGACAAGGAGAAGGGTTTATGGCAAACAAGGGATATCATTTTTTTGCTTTCATTTCCCGAATGAAGTACATCACCAGATGGGGGCTTATGAGGAACACTCAGAACGAGAACATACAGGAGCACAGCCTTCAGGTGGCTATTGTTGCCCATGCCCTTGCTTTGATAAAAAATAAGTTTTACGGCGGAAACGTTGACGCTGAAAGAACTGCCGTGCTGGCTATGTTTCACGATTGTAATGAAATAATTACTGGTGATTTGCCTACTCCCGTCAAATATTTCAGCCCCGAAATCATGAATGCCTACAAAAATCTGGAGGATGTCTCAAAGAACAGGCTGCTTAAGATGCTTCCTGACGAGTTAAAAGAGGAATATTCATCAATACTTTTTCATTCCAACGGCGACGAGGAGCACTGGAAACTCGTAAAAGCAGCCGACAGGATATCTGCCTACATTAAATGTATTGAAGAGGCCAAGGCGGGCAACCGTGAATTTAAAAAAGCCGGCGAGAGCATACTTAATACCATTAAGGACATTGATCTTCCTGAAGTAAAGTATTTTATGGAAAACTTTTTGCCGAGTTTTTCATTGTCACTGGATGAAATAGATTAACATATTAAAAGATTATGTAGACTGCATAATCTATAATTTAGTTGTAAGTATGTCTAAAAAGTAATATAATAAAAAAAGAGGGAATTATCATAAATTCTGGGGGTATAGAGTATGATGTACTTAGCTGCAGTTGTAGGAATTCTGTTCTGCTCCTTCTGGATAGCGCAGCTTATTTTTGTGAGGGTTCATCTCAAATGGTCAAACACAATCCAAGAGTCCAATGAAGAAGATGCCGATCTTCCCGTAACTGTCATACATCCCATAAAGGATCTGGATTTTGAGTTTGAAAAGAATTTCGAAAGCTGGATGAACCAGAATTACAAAGGGAAAATACAGCATATTTTCAGTTTCCAGAAAGCAGATGATCCTGCAATTAAAGTAGTAAGGGAATTCATGAAAAAATATCCGGAAATAGACATGACAATAACCGTAAACCCAGTCATAGAAGGCTTAAACGGAAAAAGTTCCAACATGGTAAATGGTATGAAACTTGCAAAATATGATATTGTTGTTTTCATAGACAGTGATATCAGGGTTAAACCTGATTTTATTGTTAAAATGGTAAGGCCTCTGAGGGATGAAAAAGTGGGCATCGTTACCTGCGGACAGATAAATATGAGAGGCAGGGACTTCTGGACCAGGTTCTTTACGTTTATGCAGAATAGTGAAACTGACTTTATGTGGGCGTTTTTTACAAAGCTGGGCATGGATGTTGGAGCAACAGGTGCAGCCTTTTCAATGAGAAAGAAACTGATAGAAAAATTAGGCGGACTGGAGGCTTTTGGTGGTTCGCTGCTGGAAGACCTCTTACTGGGAAACACTCTGTACAGGCTGGGCTACAAAATTGTTCTAGGACCATTCATTGAATGCCATGTGGATAAGCTGGCAAGGGAGAAATCCCTTAACTATGCAAAGAGGATTGCCGTCGGTATAAAGGCACATATTTTGTATGAGCTGCCGCTTTTTGTGTTAATGCTTTCATGGTACTGGATTCTGTTTGCCTTGTCCCTTGTATTTGTAAATATACATGTCATGATGCTTTCAATATTGTTCATGTGTTTAAGAAGCCTTCACGGCGTTGCAATGAGAATTGTTACCAAAAACAGAGTATTGCCATCAGACTTTATAATGGGACTGTTTTTCGACCTGTTCGGAACATTTTACCTGATTTATGCCTTCAATACACC
>JAMOAC010000162.1 GCA_023621975.1 Bacillota bacterium
CAGTATGGAGGACCTGATGGTGAGTTGGCGGCATCATTAAGATACTTATCCCAGAGATATCACATGCCAATTCCCGAAGCAAAGGCAGTGCTTAATGATATAGGTACGGAAGAACCGGTACCATAATGATGTCAATGTATTGCGGGCAGGTTCGGATATATTATAAGCTCAAAATCATCAGGTTTATTATGCCATCTTCCGCAAACGGTTTTAATATATACTGCTTTTTCAATGATCTCCTTTAGTAAGCTGTTTTTATCTGAAGGGTCATCTAACATATAATACAAGTCTGTGATATTTCTTATTTCAGACGCTGGTGTTTCTTTATTTTTTTCATTAACAGATAGCTTATCCAGCATGCGTTCTAATTCTCTTTTTCTCTTTTGAGCGCTGTCGATTCTCTGGTTTACAACCTTATAGCGTTCCAGAAATTTGTCTGTAGAATATATTTGCTGCTCCAGCAGGTCATACAGGCGGTTGAATTGTATAAAGAGGGTCTCCAGTTCTTTATCGATTTTATTTATAGAGCTTTTTATTATGTTCAGCTCGGCATGTTTTGAATGTTGGCGGGACTGATCGTTTGGGTTTAATTCCAGCTGATAGTTTTTCAGCCACATTTTCAGTGCCTGAAGTAACCTGTCTTCCACTAAATATAGGGGGGAACTTATATTATTACACGACGGATACTGGCAAACCAGATAAGACGGGCGGCCGTTTTTAAAAGGTCTTCGTGTCATTTTCCTTCCACATATGCCGCATATGATTAATCCGGCCATTGGGTTCTTTATTGTATATCTGTATGGAACTGGAGGACTGGGATTCTTTGAAAGTTTTTTTTGAACCATTTCAAAGGTATCCTCATCAATAATCGGCTGGTGCAGGCCGTCTACAAGGATCCAGTCTTTTTTATGGGCTCTGGGACGCTGTTGTACTATCTGCCCGTTTAACATCCTTTTGACGTGAGGCCTGAAATTCCACCGTATTTTTCCCATATAGACGGGATTGCTAAGCATATCCCGGACAGTACCGTTTGTCCATTCTCCCCCTTTTGCAGCCGGAACTTTCATTTCATTAAGCTTTCTGACTATTTCAGATATTCCTGTTCCGCTTAGGAACCAGGAAAAAATAAGGGACACGATTGCAGCTTGTTCTGGATGAGGAACAAGAGTATATCCTTTATTGGCCTCCAGTTTTTTTCTGGCATAGCCATAGGGAGGTGTGGCACCTACATATTTTCCTTCTTTAACCGATTCAATCCTGCCCCGTTGCAGACGCCTGTTTATAACCTTGTATTCTCTTCTGGACATGAACAGACCAAACTCAAAATACTCCTCGTCAAATTCATTCTGTGGGTCATAAACTTTCATGGGAGTTATTATCCTGGTATTTGAATATTTGAAGGTCTGGGCAACTATTCCCTGATCTATGGTATCTCCTCTGGCCAGCCGCTCGACTTCCATAACCAGTACACCTTTCCATAATCCCCGTTCTACATCATTTAGCAGCTGCTGCATTATCGGTCTGGAGGATATGGTTTCGCCGGATTCAACTTCCCTGTATATTTTTGATATGTTTATATTCATTTTCCCGGCAAGTTCCAGCAGTATTTTTTGGTGCCTTGCAAGGGTTTCTCCCTCACCTCTGCCTTCAGCCTCTATGTCTGCCCTGCTTTTTCGTAAATACATACAGTAGGCCATCAGATAACAACCCCCAATATAATATTAGGTTAATATAATGTATGATAGCGGTTTATTTTGTTATTCCTTCCCGGTTTTGATTATGCATTATGTATTTAGCAGCACATGCAAAACATAATATAAATTCGATTGAACTGTAAAATTATATTAATTACGGACAGGTCATTGTTAATAAAATGATATTAATGATGATTCAGAGGGGTTGTTGAATGGTTGAAAAAATTCAAAGAGATGGAAATATGGTGGAAACTTATAATATCGGTAATACCACAGTTAAAATTTGTGATGATGTATATAAATATAAAATGAAAGAGGATATACAGACGATTCTAAAAAACATAAAATGTATTGGTGTGAGAGCCATAATAAATAAGGATCAAGAATGAGCAAAACCATTAGGGCTGTGGAAATTTTTCGGAAGTCGTACCACATATGTTTGATTTCTTGAGAGAACCGGTTTGAAGAAGTCAAAAAATCTGTTGAATTATGATGATAATTTTGCTATAATTTACTATGTTTGCATGGAAACATGCAATAACGTGTTTGAATATAATGGAAACAGTTTAATAATTATAATAGAATATATAAATGGGCAAACTTGCCGAAAGGCAAGGGCGCAAAGCCAAGGGCCTAAGGAATTGTTATAATTCTATGGCAGCCGGTTGCACAAAAACTCTATACAACCGGTGTATAGAGTTTTTTGTGCAGTCATTTGTATATTTTTTTCGAATGACCATAAGTTAGGGAAAGCTGGATAACATAGGTAGTATGGTATGTAGTATAGTACGCAGTATGGTATGTATACATATGGTCGTAAAAATATGTAATAAGAGACATGTAACAATAGGAGCAAGCGATAAAGCACAAGAAGAGTAATAAGAATATACACACACGCAAATATAAAACTGGATATTTATAAAATATTGATGAAGCCTGTTGAGTAGTATGGTTACGCATTATGGTTTATCGCAGCATCAACAGGTTTTTTATTGGGTTTTTTTAGGAGGATTGATTGAATCTTTCAGCAAAATTACCGGTTATGAGCATCAAAAGAAGGCATTTATGAGACAAAATGAATAATTGGTGCCGTTAGAACCACGGATGATTGAGTTTTTATAAATTATCGGAGAAATATGATTAGGGAGGAACCTGAGTATAATGGTTGTTTCTAATGAGGCTGACACTAATATGCTGTTTAAGGCGACAAATATGGAAGAAGCGATATCAAAAGCGGAAAAACATTATAAATGCGGGAGAAAATCTTTGAGAGTATATACTGTAAAACCACCAGTCTCCTTGCTTTGGGGAGCTATCAGAAGACCGGGTGTTTACAGGGTTGAAAGGCGGCAATTAAAGCAAAAGGAGGCTGCGTCATGGCCTCAATCTGTTGATGGAACGGTGGAAATAACAGATGGAGCTATTAAAGTAAAAAATCCT
>JAMOAC010000175.1 GCA_023621975.1 Bacillota bacterium
GTTGAGTTGTATTCCAAGTAATATTTAGTAAAATGTATTTGTTGGGTCATAGGACAGCAACTGAGCATTTGAATTTAAAATTACGTGAATATTTGAGCCAGGAGAAACACTATTTACAAAGCCAGATTTTGAGCTTAAACATCTTAATCAGTTGCCCTCAGAAAATTAAATTACGTGGTTAAAGGAGGGTTTTTATTGATTGAAATAGAGAAGCCAAGAATAGAATGTGTGGAAATGAGTCCGGATGATACGTACGGTAAATTTGTGGTAGAACCCCTTGAAAGGGGATATGGCATTACCCTTGGAAATTCACTGAGGAGAATCCTTCTCTCCTCACTGCCGGGAGCTGCTGTGACCTCAATTAAAATAGACGGCGTGCTCCACGAATTTTCAACGATACCGGGTGTTGTAGAAGATGTAACGGAAATAATACTTAATATTAAAGGATTAGCTGCCAAACTTCACAGCGATGAACCAAAGGTCATTTACATTGATGCTGAAGGTGAAGGTGAGGTTACAGCCGGTGATATCAAGGCTGATGCAGATGTTGAGATTTTGAATCCTGATCTGCACATTGCAACATTGAACGGTGACAGCAGATTTTACATGGAAATGGTTCTGAGCAGAGGCAGAGGATATGTACCGGCGGAGAAAAATAAAAAACCCGGGCAGCCTATTGGTATAATTCCCGTTGACTCAATATACACACCTGTTAAAAAAGTCAATTACCGTGTGGAAAATACACGTGTTGGACAAGATACCACGTGGGATAAGCTGATTTTGGAAGTATGGACCAACGGTACCATCAAACCGGATGAAGCTATAAGCCTTGGAGCAAAGATTTTAAGCGAGCATTTGAGTCTGTTTATTGATTTGTCTGACAAGGCAAAGAATGCTGAGATCATGGTTGAAAAGGAAGAGACAAAGAAGGAAAAGGTTCTTGAAATGACAATTGAAGAACTTGACCTTTCCGTCAGATCGTATAATTGTCTTAAGAGAGCCGGAATTAACACTGTTGAGGACTTGATAAGCAGGACCCAGGAAGATATGATGAAAGTCAGATATCTTGGGAAGAAGTCTCTCGAAGAAGTCCTGTCAAAACTGCATCAACTGGGATTGTCTCTTGCTCCAAGCGAGGATTAAACTTTTGGGTAAAGGAGGTTTACAAATGGCAGTACAAAGAAAGCTGGGTCGCAGAACCGAGCATAGAAAAGCGATGCTTAGAAATCTTGTGACAGCACTTTTTGAACATGGCAGAATACAGACTACTGAGGCAAAAGCCAAGGAAGTTAAGAATATAGCAGAAAAGCTTATAACTTTAGCCGTCAGGGAAGCTGACAACTTTACATCAAAACAGGTAAAGGTTACTACTGCAAGGCTTGACAGCGGTGGCAGGAAAATAACCAAGACAGTTACTTCAAAAAACGGTAATAAATACGAGGTAGTTGACAGGGAAACCAAGACCGAAATGGTAACTGTTGATAATCCATCCAGGCTGCACGCAAGGAAGCAGATAATGAACTGGCTTTACAGGGCTAAGGATTCCAAAGGCAATAACCTGAACCTGGCAGATAAGCTTTTTGACGAAATCGCTCCGAGGTATAAGGACAGGAGCGGAGGATATACAAGAATTTATAAACTCGGCCCAAGAAGAGGAGATGCAGCCGAGATGGTTATACTTGAGCTCGTTTAATTCATCTGGTATTATGGCTCAAATGTGAATGAAATATTGAAACATTAGGGATTGGGTGAAATGTTTAATACCTTATCCCTAATTTTATACCATAAGGAAATGAAATAAGATGCGTGAAAGTATTGTCAAAGTAAACAACGTAAGCTATATATATAACTCCAACATCAGCCAAGAAAGAGAAGTTAAAGCGCTGTCAGGAATAAATGTGGAATTCAAAAAAGGAGAATTTATTGTTGTCATAGGCAGAAACGGATCAGGCAAATCTACCTTTGCAAGGCTGCTGAACGCATTGCTGCTGCCTGTTGAAGGAGTAGTGTATGTAAACGGCATTAATACCCAGGACGAAGAAAAAGTATGGGAAATCAGACGTTCGGTAGGGATGGTTTTTCAGAATCCTGACAACCAGATAGTAGGCACAATTGTTGAGGAAGATGTGGCCTTTGGCCCTGAAAACCTTGGTGTACCTGCTGACGAAATCAAGGTGCGTGTAGCAGAAGCACTTGAGGCAGTGGGAATATCCGAGTACAGCAAGTATGCGCCTCATCTGTTGTCAGGCGGACAAAAGCAAAGGGTTGCCATAGCCGGTATATTGGCGATGAAACCTGAATGTATCGTGCTTGATGAAGCGACATCCATGCTTGACCCCATTGGAAGGAAAGAAGTAATGCGCGTTCTGAAGAAGTTAAACAGGGAAGACGGGATTACGGTTATTCACATAACCCATCACATGGATGAAGCGAGTATTGCCGACAGGGTAATTGTGATAGATGAAGGCAAAATAGTGCTTGAGGGGGCTCCAAAAGAAGTTTTTGGCAATGCCGAGAAGATTAAATGCCTTGGGCTTGATGTACCTCAGGTTACGGAGCTGTTTAACGAACTGAAGAAGGAAGGTTTTCAGCTACCAGACGGAGTGCTGTCCGTTGACGAGGCATTTGACATACTGGCTGATATTATTGTTAAGAAACAATAGGGTGTACTGTTTGGGAGGTTAAAATGTCAATAGTTATTGAAAACCTTATTCATGTATACATGAAGGGGAGCCCTTTTGAGAAAATCGCTTTGAGCGATATAAACCTGAAAATTGACGACGGAGAGTTTGTCGCAATAATCGGGCCTACCGGCTCAGGCAAGTCCACCCTTGTTCAGCATTTAAACGGTTTGCTCAAGCCAACGCAGGGTAAAGTCGTTGTTAACGGCATAGAGGTATCAGGCAGCAACCTGAAGGAGCTGCGCAGGCAGGTGGGAATTGTTTTTCAATATCCGGAATATCAGCTGTTTGAGGAAACGGTATATAAGGATATTGCTTTCGGGCTGCACAAGCAGGGAGTGGACTATGCAGAGATAGACAAAAGAATAAGAAAAATAATCAAAATGATAGGCCTTAAAGAGGATGTGCTGGAAAAATCGCCTTTTGAACTGTCCGGAGGGCAAAAACGCAGAGTTGCAATAGCCGGGGTTCTCGTAATGAACCCTAAGATACTGGTAATGGATGAGCCTACCGCCGGATTGGATCCAAAGGGCAGGGACGAGATCTTTAATTTCATCCTGCAGCTTCATAGAGAGATGGGTCTGACAATTATTCTGGTATCCCACAGCATGGAGGACGTTGCCAGGATTGCTAAAAGGGTTGTTGTAATGAATAAGGGAAGAATAGTTATGGACGGGTATGCAGGCGAAGTGTTCAGCAAAGTGGAACAGCTTGAAAGTATTGGGCTTTCGGCACCCCAGATATCATACCTGATGCGAAAGCTGAAGAAAATTATACCTGATATTAATGAAAATATATTCACGGTTAGTGAAGCAAAGAAAGAAATCATGAAATATCTCTAGGAGACAGACAGAAAATGTTGAAGGATATTACGCTAGGACAGTATTTTCCCGGTGAATCCGTTATTCATAAAGCTGATCCCAGGATCAAGATAATTTTGACATTTGTATTGATGATAACAACATTTATTATAGATACGTATGCGGGCTTTCTTATTATGGCTTTATTTACGGCCATAATTGTTATTGTTTCGGATGTGCCTTTCAGATATACCATAAAAGGCCTCAAACCGGTACTGTTTATAGCGGTTTTCGCGGCAATAATAAATATATTCTTTATAAGGGAAGGAACCCCGTTATTTGATTACGGGTTTATTCATATAACTTACGAGGGTGTGGACAGGACGGTAAAAACAACAATAAGGCTTACACTGCTTATAATTACTGCGTCAATGCTCACTCTCACTACAACGCCGATTTTGCTTACAGACGGAATTGAAAAGCTGATGAAACCTTTAAGCGTGGTCGGAGTACCGGCCCATGAAATAGCAATGATGATGACAATTGCCCTCAGGTTTATTCCCACGCTCCTGGAGGAAACAGACAAGATAATGAAAGCCCAGGCGGCAAGGGGCGCTGATTTTGATACCGGCAACATTATACAGAGGGCAAAGAGTTTCATACCAGTGCTGGTACCTCTTTTTGTAAGTGCATTCAGAAGGGCTGACGAACTGGCGACGGCAATGGAAGCAAGGTGCTACAGGGGTGGGGAAGGCAGAACGCGCATGAGGCAGTTGAAGCTTTCCACCCTGGATTTGTACCTTTGCCTTGCTGTTGCATTCCTGATAGGTTTCATCATATACCTGCAATACTTTATATAATTTTAATTTGTTGATTTGTGGTAAAAAATATAGTATTTTAAAATAAAACAGGATACCCGTAGTGGATATGAGTATCCTTTTTATTATACAAGGAATATGCTGAAAATTTTTGAATAATTAAATCTTGTGATTGGTGGGGGTAAGTTTATGTATTATGTAGGTATTGACCTTGGTGGAACAAATATTGCCATAGGCCTTGTAGATGAAGAAGGCCGCATTATTCACAAAGACAGTGTCAAAACAGGCAAGGACAGGTCATATAAAGAAATTATAAAGGATATGGCCATGCTTACGCTCAAAGTGATAAAAGATGCAGGAAAGGATATAAAAGATGTAAAGAGCGTGGGAATAGGCAGTCCCGGTACGCCTGACAATGAGAAGGGCATACTTGTTTATGCAAACAATCTTCCTGACTTTGTAAATGTACCGTTGAGAGCTGAAATGCAAAAGTATATGGACCTTCCCATAATTCTTGATAACGATGCAAATTGCGCTGCACTGGCTGAGAGTGTGGCTGGTGCGGCAAAAGGCACAAGCAGTTCAGTTACCATAACACTTGGAACCGGAGTGGGAAGCGGCGCTATACTGAACGGGAAAATTTACGGTGGCTTTAATTATTCCGCTCCTGAGATGGGACATATGGTGATTGAGCTGGACGGAGAACAGTGTACATGCGGAAGGAAAGGCTGCTGGGAAGCCTATGCATCTGCAACCGCTCTTATTGAGCAGACGAAGAGAGCGGCACTGAAAAATCCACAATCATTAATTAACAAGCTTGTAAACAACGATTTGTCCCGAATTGACGCAAAAACGGCTTTTGACGCCGCAAAACAGGGCGACAAAACAGGCCTGGAAGTAGTTGATAAATACATATACTATCTCGCCGAGGGGATTATAAATGTGATAAATATTTTTGCCCCTGAAGTACTGGCAATAGGCGGAGGAATCAGCAAAGAAGGCGAATACCTGCTTAAACCTCTCAGGGAAAGGGTATACAAGTATGTGTACTTCAAGGAAGAACCTCAAACCAGGATAGTAACGGCACAGATGGGCAATGATGCAGGTATTGTCGGGGCAGCAATGCTGGGAAAATAGCTGATACAGGTGGTGCATTTGCGTAATATAAAGCTGGTAATAGAGTACGACGGCACATCTTACCACGGCTGGCAAAGCCAGAATAATGCCCTTGCAGTGCAGGATGTAATAGAAAAGGCCATAATGACGCTTACGGGAGAAAAATGCAAGCTTATTGGTTCCGGCAGGACCGATGCGGGTGTGCATGCCATCGGACAGGTGGCCAATTTCATTACAAATTCAAAAATACCGCCGGAAAAATTCTCATATGCTTTAAACAACATTTTGCCTGACGATATTGTCATAAAAAGTTCTGAACAAGTTCCTGGGAGCTTTCATGCAAGGTACAGTGCCATAGGAAAGAAATACAGGTATGTCATTTACAATTCAAGACAGCGCTCTGCGCTGCTCAGAAACAGAGCCTATTTTGTACCCTATGATCTTGATATTCCTTCCATGGAGAAAGCCATGAAGTATTTCGTCGGAACCCATGATTTTGCTGCCTTTAAAGCGGCAGATAGCACTGAAAAGTCAAGCATCAGAACAATAACCGACACTTGGCTGAAAAAAGAAGGTGAAATTGTTACTTTTGAAATAGCAGGCGACGGTTTTCTCTACAATATGGTAAGGATTATTGCCGGTACCCTCGTGGAAGTGGGTATGGGCAAAATAGCCGCTGATGACATTCCGCATATAATAGAAAGCCGTGACAGAAGAAAAGCGGGAAGGACAGCACCTCCCCACGGGCTTTACCTTGTGGAAGTATACTATCCGGAACAAAAAAATGAAATGACGGACGATTATACAAGAGATTTCAGGATAATATAAGTAAAAAAAAGAGAAATATAGAGGTAAATTAAAATTACAGCAAAATGTACTTGACATATGGCACGTATCTATATTAGAATAGTTAAGTGCCAATTTTGAAAAAACATTTGCAATTTGGCCAATTTGAATACATTGCGCAGTTAAAATATATAAAATGTATCAAATTAATCACAAATATTGATAAATGCACAATCGGAATTAAGGAGGTTAGCTGTTACATGAAAACTTTCATGGCAAAAGCCAACGAAGTTAAAAGGAAATGGTACGTAGTTGATGCAGAAGGAAAGCGCTTGGGAAGGCTTGCAAGTGAAGTTGCCAAGATTTTAAGGGGAAAGCATAAACCCGAATATACTCCCTATGTTGACGTGGGTGATTATGTAATAGTGCTTAATGCTGACAAGGTAGTACTTACCGGTAAAAAATTGGAACAGAAATATTACAGGTATCACACCGGTTGGCCGGGAGGACTGAAAGAAATAAAGTACAGGCACTTATTGGAAAAGAACCCTGTGAAAGCGGTTGAACTTGCCATAAAGGGAATGCTCCCGAAAAACAGCCTTGGAAGAGCAATGTTCAGGAAGCTGAAGGTTTATAAGGGTGACAAGCACAATCATGAGGCTCAGAAGCCTGAAAAACTGGAACTGGATATCTAATTACGAGGGGAGGATCGGTTGAAACATGGCAAAGGTTCAGTATTATGGAACTGGAAGAAGAAAAAAATCAGTTGCAAGAGTAAGACTTGTTCCCGGCGACGGAAAAATTATCATAAATGATAGAACTCTTGATGATTATTTTGGCCTGGAAACTTTGAAAGTAATAGTCAGGCAGCCGTTGGTGCTTACCGGTACTGAAGGCAAGTTTGACGTACTGTGCAATGTTGCGGGCGGAGGTTTTACCGGCCAGGCAGGAGCTATAAGACACGGTATTTCAAGGGCTCTCGTAAAGGCAGATGAAGAATTGAGGCCCATACTGAAAAAGGCAGGATTCCTGACAAGAGACCCGAGAATGAAGGAAAGAAAGAAATACGGTCTCAAGAAAGCAAGAAGAGCACCTCAGTTCTCTAAGAGATAATTGGTGTTTATTTACAGTCGAGTTTGTACAAACTTACAAAGATTGTTTTCAAGGTTATAGAACCGTCATTGGTTTAATTACCTCTGGCGGTTTTTTATTTTTGGCTCTATGTCAATAGTTGGGGTGGAGTCTCTAGTAGAATAAAATACCGCTATATTTTCCAGCGGGTAATCATAGGATTACTCGCTGGTTTTGTTTTTAATTATTTTTTAGATATTTAGATAAATAGATTATACCAATAGCTTGTTATTCCTATTATATTCACATTACTTATTCTGTGCTAAACATTTGACATTACATGGAGAATTCGATTCCTGAACCTCTTAAAATCCCTTACACCATAGGCATTTCGCTTAATTACTTTGATCTTGTTATTGACTCCTTCGGTATACCCATTTGTATAGGGATAATCAAAAGAATTCAAAATTTCCTCACTCCAGTTGATAAAAGTTTTTGTACATGCTTCAAATTCCGGTAGATTATACCCTACAGCCATCATATTCCAGATTCCTAGTTGTTTCTTTGCCTCTTCACGGCTCTTGCATTCCATGAGTTTGTGAAATTCATTTTTCATTCGATAAGCTTGCCTCAACCTTTCTGATACATTAAGCATTGCTGCAACCTGAGCAGCTTCCTCTTCTGAAAGACTCTCCGGCCTTTTTAAAAGAAGTTTTCTGCTACGTTTGAAATACTTCCTTCGTGTATCATGAAACTTGGCCTGTTCGTTCTTCCTAACATTTTCAAATGCCCAAATCATCTGCCTTACAATATGGTACCTGTCCGCTATAATCTTAGCTTTCGGGAATAAGGTTTGGCAAGGCTTTTATATGGACCACTTATATCTATCACAAAATATTCTACTTTCTTACTATCCTTAAACGATAGGAAATATCTCGTTAAATCCTCTGTTTTCCTGTTTGGAAGAATATCAAGTACTACCTTATTTTCAGGATCGGTTACAATACACTGGAACTTCTCTCCACCTGCATTACCACGGAATTCGTCTATAGACAACACTTTTGGCAGCTCCTTGTTGAAATACTCCACCTGATCAAAGATCCTTGTTACTGTATACTGTGATATATTTGCGTTTTTTGCAATGCTTTTCATTGAAGCAGTTCCACGAAGTGAACTTATCACATAAGCCACGAGTCGGTTGGTCATTCGGTGGTATTTCGGAAGAAAAGGGACTTCCTCATAAAATCTCTTCTTACATACCGGGCATACATGACGCCTTTTCCTTAGAAATATGTATGTTATTTCTCCAAAAGCTGAAATATCTTTTATTCGTTGTGTTCTGTAGTCATGGACCTTGCTTGTCAGTTCTCCACAGCGAGGGCATTTGTGTATTCTTTTATGCATACTGGCATATATACATAGAGTATTTTCCTTTCTTTCGACTGATTCAACAATAACATCTTCCAATCCAAGTAATTCTTCTGTATAATTAGGATAGAGCATAAATTGAATCTCTCCTTTCGAATGATATTGTGGCGATTTCATTCTACCAGAGATTTCAATTTTATGCTCTATTTTTATTGAAAAAAATCAAAAAAGTTGGAGCAGTCTTTTAACCACCCCAACATTATTATAGAACCTTTTTTTTGTAGTATAATATTGATACATTTTTCTGCAATGTCCTTTTGGAGGGAAGAAAACAATGATTGATTGTCATGTTCATCCTGAAAGAGGACCTTTTGTTTTCAGGAGTTGCCCATCCTGACGCATTAAAGTTTTTGGGTATAAGCCGTCTTATGATCTAAGGGATACCTATTCCCATGCCCATAGCCCAAATGATGTAGGTGCTAATATTATTGAATTACAAAATATTATTAACAACCTGATAGAAAATGAAATAGCAGAGTGTTAATATAGAAGAAATAATGATGTAGCATAAGGAGTAGATTTATGAGGGGATTAGGGACGATTATAAATACCTTGGCAGTTATTGCCGGAAGTGGTATCGGGCTTTTTCTTAAAAGCGGCCTGAAGCAGAAAATACAGGACATATTAATGCAGGCCTGCGGAATAGCAGTTATATTTATCGGTGCAGCCGGAGCTTTGCAGGGAATGCTTGCAGTAAATGATGGTAAAATTGAAACACAGGGATCGATGCTGCTGATATTCTCACTGGTTATCGGAGGAATTATAGGTGAAGTTCTGGACATTGAAAAGAAACTGGATGGTTTGGGGACAAAGATTAAGAAAGCGGTAAAGATAAAAGAAGACAACAGGTTTGTTGAGGGGTTTGTAAATGTTTCGCTTATCATCTGTGTGGGTGCCATGGCAATTGTAGGCTCAATACAGGACGGGCTTACGGGTGATTATTCCATGCTGCTTGCCAAATCAATTTTAGACTTTATTATTGTAGTAATATTTGCTTCCACACACGGGATAGGCGTTATGTTTTCAGCAGTTGCTGTTTTTGCATACCAGGGCATTATTACGGT
This sequence comes from Bacillota bacterium, assembly GCA_023621975.1. The sequence continues at coordinate 9,765 of JAMOAC010000175.1, forward strand.
ATTGGCGACATCCATAGGTCATTTTCTGGGAGAATCGCTGATTAGCAATTTGTCTTATATCGGGTCGACATTGATCTTTTGTGTAGGTGTGAATATTGCATTCGGAAAGAAAATAAGAATTGGAAACATGCTGCCGGCATTAATTGTCCCTGTCATATATGAAATCATTTTGCAATTAACCGGGGCTTTCCAGTAAGCTGGAGGGATGTGTGACAGGGGATGGTTCCTTGTCACACTTTCAACGCTGTTTCTTTTTTCCTTTTTCCTGGTCTAATTATTTATCAAATTGAATAATATTAGGACATGGGGAAAAGGAGTGATAGCGTTGAATATCGTAGAAAAAAATTTTCAAAGCAGGCATTCTGCAATCAATTATAACAATGGTTTAAGTGAAAAGGAAGCTAGACGCAGGCTCCGGGAGTATGGCCCAAACACCATTGAGAAAAAAAGGAAGGTTTCGGCATTAAAAATTCTGATTTCACAATTTACAGACTTCATGATACTGATACTGCTTGCATCTACTGCCATTTCCATGTTCATGGGCGAGATGACTGAAGCGGTAACCATTATTGCCATCGTTGTAATAAATGCCATACTGGGGTTTATACAGGAATATAGAACGGAGAAAACATTGGAGGCGCTTAAAGGGCTTGCTGCGCCTACCGCAAAAGTAGTGAGGAACGGAAAGACTGTTTTGATACCTGCCGAAAACATCGTGCCGGGAGATGTGATTATTGTTGAAGCAGGGGATAAGGTACCAGCCGATGCGGTACTGATTGAGGCCAATTCACTTCAGGTCGATGAATCGCTGCTAACCGGTGAATCAGTCCCGGTTGAAAAAGTGTCAGGTGAAGCGGCAGGCAAGGCAGACGATGAAAGCTATAAAATGAATCACATTTATATGGGAACGGTGATAGTAAGTGGCAGGGGCCGGGCAGTAGTGCAGGCAACGGGCATGCAGACTGAAATGGGGAAAATAGCCGACATGATACAGAATATTGAAGATGATCAAACACCGCTTCAGAAAAGACTGGAACACCTCGGCAAAGTTATTGTTTTTGCCTGCCTTACAATATGTGCTGTTGTAACGGTTACCGGTATTTTACGCGGCGAAGATATATTTACCATGCTCCTTTCCGGTATAAGCCTTGCCGTAGCGGCAATTCCGGAAGGCTTGCCTGCAATAGTGACAATAGCCCTGGCGCTTGGCGTACAGCGCATGCTTAAGAGAAACGCCCTTATAAGAAAACTTCCTGCAGTTGAAACCCTCGGATGCGCAAATGTAATTTGCTCTGACAAAACAGGAACCCTTACAGAGAACAAAATGACGGTTAGAAAGATATATGCCAGCGATATGTTTTTTGACGTGAAGGGAAGCGGCTACAGCCCGGAAGGAAAATTCGAAATAAACGGTCGCCGTATAAATCCCGAAGATTATGAAAGCCTTATGCTCGCCCTTCGTATCGGAGCCCTTTGCAATAATGCGAAAATAGTCAGAGAAAGCGGGATAAAACCGGGTGTCCTTAAGAAGTTAAAGTCAATGGTCACAGGCCGGGATTTGTGGAAAATAAGCGGAGACCCCACGGAAGGGGCACTTCTTGTGGCAGCTGCAAAGGCAGGTATTACCGAAGAGCAATTAAACGAGTTATATTTCAGGGCAGATGAATTGCCTTTTGATTCCGACAGAAAATGCATGTCGGTAATTTGCGACAATAACAGGGGTGAAGCCTATGTATTTACCAAAGGCGCTCCTGACGTGATAATAAAAAAATGCAACAGAATATATAGTTCCAAAGGCATTATAAACATGACTCCAACGGAAAGGTCCAGGATACTGAGGCTAAATGACAAAATGGCCGGCGAAGCACTCAGAGTGCTGGGAATAGCCTATAAGAAGCTTGACTCAAGGAACTACAGGAAGCATGAGGTTGAAAAGGATCTTGTTTTTGTAGGGCTTGTGGGAATGATTGATCCTCCGCGGAGTGAAGCAAAGGAAGCGGTTCAAAAGTGCCGCCTTGCAGGCATAAAGCCTGTAATGATAACGGGGGACCACAAGCTGACTGCCGCGGCAATTGCCAGGGAACTCGGGATTTATACCGAAGGAGAAAAAATACTGACTGGTTCCGAACTTGACAAAATGAGTGAAAGTGAACTGGATAAGATAGTTGATGATGTTTCGGTATATGCAAGGGTTTCACCAAAGCACAAGCTGAAGATAGTGCGGGCTTTGAAGAGAAAGAAAAACATTGTGGCAATGACGGGAGACGGAGTTAATGACGCTCCGGCTGTAAAGGAAGCGGATATAGGTGTATCCATGGGAATAACAGGGACGGATGTCACAAAAGAAGCCTCTTCCATGGTGCTTTTGGATGATAATTTTGCCACCATTGTTGCCGCGATTGAAGAAGGAAGGATAATATACAACAACATAAGAAAATTCATAAGGTATTTACTGGCATGCAACATTGGTGAAGTGCTCACCATGTTTCTTGGAATGCTGATAGGGTTTCCAATCCCCCTTCTTCCTATTCAGGTGCTGTGGGTAAACCTTGTTACCGACGGACTGCCTGCAATAGCCCTGGGATTGGATCCGCCGGAAAAGGATATTATGATGCGGCCACCAAGGCGTTCAAATGACAATATCTTTTCAGACGGGCTGCTTGAATTGATTGTGATAAGGGGAGTGATACTTGGGTTTTGTACTCTTGCAGTTTTCGGAAGCGTTCTGCATTTTACGGAAAATGTAACGCTGGCAAGAACGTGCGGTTTTATTACCCTGGTTCTGACTCAGCTTACCCATGTGTTTGAATGCAAATCAGAACGTAAAACGATATTTGAAATACCCATTTTTAACAACAGGTTTTTGGTACTGGCGGTGCTTTGTTCCCTTACGATGATTTTATCGGTGGTCTACATACCGATGCTTCAACCTGTTTTTAAAACTGTTCCGCCAACCCTGAACGAATGGATGCTTATACTGGGGTTCACTGCATTGGGACCTTCCGTATCATCTGTTGTAAGAAGGAGGAGAAAATAGGAAAAAAGCGATAAATCAGGCTCATTTGAAAACATATTGAAAACGTATATAAAACACTATATAATTGAATAGTACAGGTAAATTACAGATTTCCCAGTACATTTCAGCGTCTGGGAAATTTGTTTTTTTACATTTCTTTTTACAAATTGTTCACAATTTATTAAAATGTATCTATGATAATTAATATGCATGTCTTTTACAATGATACAAGCAGGAGGGAATAAGATGATAGAGATACAGAATCTGACCAAAAGGTACGGTCAGATAACTGCCGTGAAGAACCTTAATTTCACAGTCAACAAGGGTGAAATACTTGGATTCCTGGGTCCTAACGGAGCAGGAAAATCGACAACCATGAAAATTATAACCGGTTATATTTCTTCAACTGAAGGGACTGTTAAAGTAAACGGCTACGACATCATGGAGAATCCCCGCGAAGTGAAAAAGCACATAGGTTTTCTTCCTGAACAGCCGCCGCTTTACCTTGACATGACCGTTTATGATTTTCTGGATTTTGTCAGCGACCTTAAGGCTGTGGATAAAAAGAAAAAAGCAAAGCAGATAAGGGATATCATGGAACTTGTCAAAATCGGAGACCACAGGGGAAGGCTTATTAAGAACCTGTCAAAAGGTTACAGGCAAAGAGTGGGACTTGCGCAGGCTTTAATAGGAAACCCGGAGGTTCTTATACTGGACGAGCCTACCGTAGGTCTTGACCCTAAGCAGATAATTGAAATAAGAAAACTTATCAAGGTACTTGGAAAAGAACATACAATTATTCTCAGCTCCCACATACTGCCTGAGGTAAGTGCGGTATGTGAACGCGTGGTTATAATAAACAAAGGCGAAATTGCCGCTGTTGACACTCCTGAAAACCTCTCCAAAGGGTTAGGCGGTTCTTCAAGGCTCTCCATCACCATTGCAGGACCAAAAGCTTCAATAGTTTCATCTCTGAAGGAAATATATGGCATCAAGTATGTTGATGTAGGTGCTCAAAGAGAGAAGGATGCTTTCACATACATTGTCGAGGCGGACAAGGATGTGGACGTAAGACGCCCGATTTTCTATGCGATGGCAAGAGCAGGTTATCCTATATTAGAGCTCAAATCTCTCAGTATGTCACTGGAAGAGATATTCCTGCAGCTGACGACTGAGGAAAAGGAGGTTGAAGCATAATATGCATGCAATTTTCAAGAAGGAGTTAAAATCATATTTTTATTCTCCGATTGCTTATGTACTTATAGGCTTGTTTTTGCTTGTAGGTTCAATATTGTTCTTTGTGTTTAACCTGGCAAGCGGATATGCAGATACAAGATGGATTTTCATGAACGGTATTTTTATACTCGTATTGATGATTTTCACATCGGTTCTGACAATGAGAATATTGGCCGAGGACAGGAAGAACGGAAGTGAGGTTCTGCTGCTGACCTCCCCTGTGAATATAGTGTCCATTGTTGTTGGCAAATATCTTGCAACACTTGTTGTTTTCCTCATAATGACAGCCATTACTTTCATATATCCCTTGATAACATTTGCATTTGGTGCCCCGTTTACTGTGGAAATTTTAGGTGGGTATTTAGGATTTATATTATTGGGAGCATCTTTTCTATCAGTAGGTGTTTTCGCATCGTCTCTGACTGAAAATCAGATAGTAGCCGTAATAACAAGCTTTGTAATGCTGCTTATCATGTGGATTATCAGCGGCGTGTCAGGCTATCTTGGAGGAACTATAGCAAAAGTTCTGAATTGGATTTCACTGCTTTCAAGATATGATGACTTTAACAGGGGAATTTTGAATTTCGGTTCCGTTGTGTATTACTTGAGCTTTATTGTTGTAATGCTTTTCCTTACTGTCAGAGTGATAGAAAAAAGACGCTGGAGTCAGGGGTGATGATAGATGAATAAAATAATTGATAGTATAAAAGGTTTTATAAATAGAGTGAAAAATTATATAAGGAATTCTGTAAAAAGCAAAAATTTCAAGTATGGGACAAACTCAATTATCCTTGTAGCAATTGTAGTGGCGATTATGGTGGTATTTAACCTGCTGGTGGGAATGTTTGACCTTAAGCTGGACCTTACTTCAAATAAGCTGTATTCAATTACCGACACTACAAGGGAAATACTGAAAAATTTGGATAAGGACGTTATAATTTACGGGCTCTTTGATGACGGCAAAATCGGAAGCACCGGTGAGTATAAGGATGTAACCGACCTACTGTCCCATTATGACAAATTTGAACATGTTACCGTCAAATATGTAGACCCGGATAAAAACCCGGGA
>JAMOAC010000366.1 GCA_023621975.1 Bacillota bacterium
CGTTAGGATTGTTACTTCAATGGTAGCAGTTATAATAAGCATTTCCTCGCCGTTATCAAGGCTTTGGGTATAGAACGTTGTATTGCTCAGGTTATTTATGAAATATTTCCTGGCGCTTGCTTCGGAAAAGTGGTCGGACAACTGCTTCTTGGAAAGAGAAAACCTTTTTTGGCAGGCAATTTCCCTGAATTTTATATTGTTGCCTGAAGAATTGCCACATTGACAATCAAAAAGTATTCCTGCGGTAAAAAACAGTGTCAGCTCTATTATATCTTCGTTTTCAGAGCTTTCATAATCTATATCATACAGGTAGCAGGCATGTATTTTACTGATCCGGGTGCCCGGATCCGCAAGCTCGCACAAACTTCCCTCAAACATTATTTCATTTGCAAAAAAACAGGATTCGGCAAAAAAATCCCCTTGCGGCATATCATCACCTCTTAATAGAGTTTATTCCTGATCAGGATGAATATGACAACTGTAAAGGTCAGTGTTGAAATGTTATCCGGATTTCATATATTATAATTATTACTAGTATTTGGGAAAGATTCCGATACCTGTGCCTGTTGCGGGAAGGCAGGACATTTCTTGCGGAAAGGCACGACATAAGGGGGTTATTTTGTGAGGGACAGAAGTTTTATTAAAGTATTGGTTATTGTTTTAAGCATGATCATATCGGTTAATCCTGTGTTTGCTGAACGGTTTTCAGATATTGAAAAGCACTGGGCAAAAGAAAATATAGAATTATTGGCAGACAAAGGAATTATCAGCGGGTACGCCGATGGGACGTTCAGGCCAGATAAGAAGATATCCGTGGCAGAATTTATTTCGATGGTTGTCAGGTCTTTGGGTATAGAGTACACACCGGTGCCATTTAAAAAGAATTGGTATGATGATGCATTAAGCGGCGCTTTGAAAGCCGGATTGATAAATGACGGAGAATTTGACAATTATGACAGGCCTGTCAGGCGGGGTGAAATGGCAGTTGTTATTGTCAGGGCACTTGGATTGAAACCCGTGCCTGAAAAAACGGTATTTAATGATGATGGAAATATTCCTGAAGATATTAAAGGATATATAGCTGAAGCGACAAATAACGAAATTATCTCGGGCTTGCCAAACGGGACGTTTAATGCAAACGGAAAAGCTACCAGAGCTGAGGCGGCGACAATGGTTACAAGAATGTTAAATTATATGGAGAGAAATTCCGGAAATGAAAATAATAAACCGGTTGAACATCTGATTTACAATATAGGCAAAATGGATGCGGAAAGCATAAAATATGCAAAGATTCTGACATTAAGCGATATAAAGGAAAAAGGGTATACCTTCGGGAAATATGAAAGCAGCGATGGAAAGTTTATAATTACGAATTTTTCAGGTACAATGGCATATATAAAAGGCGGGAACATTATTGAAAAAAATGACCCCATGCCAATGGGGGAAGCATTTTGTTTTCCTGTAGGAGGAGGATATGACGGATTTGATTATTTTGGCCTGTATAACAGTGGAGAGGAGCTCATGGAGCTGATATTAAATCCTTTTAAAGATTCAAAAATTTCTTTTATTGCAGAAGAAGATACTATGGAAGAAATGGCAGAGGAAGAGATGGAAGGAAAGGAAGAGGCAGAAGGAGCTGAAAAGAAGAAGGTAAAAGAACCTGATGTAAAGCCTTCACCTGTTTATGCAACAGTTAAATACGATACCAGGTATTATTCTTCCAATACGACCTCATCAAAGGTGCTCGGTTCAATTCCTGCAGGAGCAAAGGTGGAGATCATTCAGGACAGGAGCTATACATGGTACAACATAGATTACAACGGAAAAAGAGGCTGGGTTACGGCAAATGTACTGTCAATTCCTGATGACCCGGAAACAAACAGCATAAGGCTGACCAGGGAAGAGATGGAACTTTATGTTAACAATAAAGGGTTTTCCAGCAGTACGAAATATTTCATATGGGTGGATATAGACAGGCAGCTTGTCAATGTTTTTCAAGGCTCAAAAAGTAACTGGAAACATCTGAAAAGCATTGTATGTGCTACGGGCAAAAATGTGTCCCCTACAATAAGGGGAACATTTACAATTCAGGACAGGGGGGAATGGTTCTACAATGAAAAGCTTAAAAGCGGAGCAATGTATTGGGTACGGTTTTACGGCACCTATCTGTTCCATTCCGTAGCCATGGACTCAAAACGAAGAATTATTGACAGTACACTTGGAAAAAGAGCTTCTGCGGGCTGTATCAGGATGTCACTTGAGGACAGCGCCTGGTTTTATGAGAACATACCCAGGGGGACAACTGTTTGGATTAACTGATGGAAGTTATTAGCCGGTGCAAGTATTAACAAATGCAAGTCGTATACAAGTTAACGTAATAAACTAATGCAAATTACATATAAGTTATTAGATGGCATGGCTTACATAAAGGGACTGTTGCATGCTAAATTGGGCAGCAGCCCCTTTACTTTTGACCTGAAGTCAATATAGTTTGGTGTCAATTCAGTATCGTGCCGCCTTTCGGCTAAGAAACCGAAAGTATACAAAAAAAACCCGAAACTAATACATTTAACTATAAAATCTTTCCAAATATAATTTAGAATGGCATCTGAATTACTAGCCTTGGGTCTAAATATCCGAAGAAATTTTCAATGCTAATTGTCAACTTGTTCTGCAAAACAGTTTCCATCGGAAAGACGATTGTTTTTTGTTGAAAACAGTTCGATATTTAGACCTTTGGTTGTAAGAGGATGTTAACAAAAAAATACAAAGAGGGGGATTTTATGGGAAAACGATGTATTAGCAGGAAACTTGTTTCTCTCCTGTGCGCAATGCTGATCCTTATAACGTCAGCGGTGCCCGCCTTAAATGTGTATGCTGAAGATGAATCACCTTCAGTTGAAACAAACTGCTTTAAGGCAAGGATGCAACAAAACTGGAGTACTATGATATACCAGCCTGTTACGGTTGAAAGCCAGACCGAATACAAAGCATCCTTCTGGGCAAAGGGCAATGGTAAATTGGCATTGGTAATAAAGTCAGGCGATTGGAGTGCAAACGTTGCAGGTGAAGATTTTGAAATTAACGCAGAGGATTGGACACAATACAGCTTAACCTTTAAT
>JAMOAC010000478.1 GCA_023621975.1 Bacillota bacterium
AGGCGGACAAAATGGAAAAAAGCGGTACCAATGATAAATGCTCACATTTATGAAATACAACAAATTTTCCAGTTACGTTACTTTAATCAGACACAAAATTCTTGACAACTCTCGAACATCCTTGCGGTATGCTTTCACTGTTTCCCTGGCTACGATTTTGCTGCCGATACAGGCCTGAATCGGAATCTCAAACATTTGCCTGGGGATTGCTTCCTTAAGCTTTTCAGCAATTCTCCTGCCTCTTGCATAGGCCTTGCTTGCGTGCACAATAAATGACAACGCGTCAACAACTTCACCGTTTATCCTTATGTCAAGCTTAATCAGGTCTGATTTTTTATATCCCTTAAATTCATAATCAAAAGACGCGTATCCTTTTGATCTTGACTTTAATGCATCAAAGAAATCATATACAATCTCATTCAGCGGCATATCATAGCTTAAAACAACCCGGGTGCCCTCTATGTATTCCATACCCAGATATTCGCCCCTGCGTTCCCGACAAAGCTCCATAATGCTGCCCACATATTCCGAAGGGGTCATAATTGAGGCTTTAACGATGGGCTCTTCCATCATTTCTATTTTACTTGGATCCGGCATATTTGTCGGGTTATCTATATAAACCACATCGCCATTTACTTTTGTTATCCTGTAGATAACGCTTGGAGCCGTTGTTACAAGGTCAAGGTTAAACTCCCGTTCCAGTCTTTCCTGAACAATTTCCATATGTAACAGCCCCAAAAAACCGCATCTGAACCCAAACCCCAGGGCTGCGGAGGTTTCAGCCTCAAAAAGCAGAGCCGCGTCATTAAGCTGAAGCTTTTCAAGGGCGTCTCTCAGATCCGTATACTTTGCCCCGTCAGCGGGATATACACCACAAAACACCATGGATACGGCTTTTTTATAACCGGGCAATGGCTCTTTTGCGGGATTTGAAGCCAAAGTTATTGTATCCCCGACCTGCGTGTCCCGTACATTCTTAATACTCGCGCAAATAAACCCAACATCACCTGCACTGAGCTTTTCCGCCGGAATTAACCCTCCGGGACGGAAATATCCCAATTCGGTTACTGTGAATTTCTTTTTTGTGTTCATCATTAAAATTTCCTGGCCGGCTTCCACACTTCCTTCCATTATTCGGACATGGGCGATCACACCTTTATAATTATCATATAACGAATCAAATATAAGTGCCTTGAGAGGAGCATTTTCATCCCCTTTGGGAGGTGGAACAACCTTAACTATTTTCTCAAGGACAGCCTCTATATTTACACTGTTTTTGGCGGAAATCAAAGGAGCATCACTGCAGTCGAGCCCTATCACGTCTTCTATCTCCCGTTTTACCTCCAGGGGCCTTGCGCCCGGCAAATCAATTTTATTTATTACGGGAAGAATTTCAAGATTATGTTCCAAAGCAAGATATACATTTGCCAGTGTCTGCGCTTCAATACCCTGGGACGCGTCAACAATCAAAACCGCTCCTTCGCAGGCTGCAATGCTTCTGGAAACTTCATAGTTAAAATCAACATGGCCCGGGGTATCAATCAGGTTCAATACATATTCCTCACCATCCATTGCTCTGTATATGAGGCGGGCAGCCTGGGCCTTAATGGTGATACCCCTTTCCCTTTCAAGGTCCATTGTGTCAAGAACCTGCTCCTCCATCTCGCGTTCCGTCAGTACTCCTGTCTTCTCCAGAAGCCTGTCGGCCAAAGTTGATTTTCCGTGATCAATATGCGCAATAATGCAAAAATTCCTGATTTTCTTTTGTCTTTCTCCCTGCATTTTTCAACCCCGTAACATCGTTATTTTTAAAATTTCGCTTAAGGCTGCACCTGTAAGCGTATATAGTCTGCCATTTTTTTATCAACATTTTGATTTATTTGTCTGAATTATACCACAGCCATTCCGTATTTGTACAGATAACCATTATCGAAATACAGGCTCTTAAACCACAAGCCCCGGCCCGCATGACCATCCGCTGCTTTGAAGATTTAATTCATTCCAAGCATTGTTTCTATAAATATCCCATAGCCCCTGGACGGATCATTGACCAATACATGGGTTACTGCCCCGATAATTCTGCCGTCCTGAATTATGGGGCTTCCGGACATCCCCTGGATTATACCGCCTGTTTCACTCAGCAAACGGGGATCAGTGATTTTAAGGACCATACTTTTGGGAGCGGACAGGTTCTTTTTTGCTACTTTTTGAATTTCCACACTAAAGGCTTCAACATTTTCCCCGTTTATATTTGATAAAATTATGGCAGGGCCTTCCTTAACGACACTTCTTGTTCCGACAGGGTATATTTCACCCGGAATCTCATTAATAAATTCTTTTCTTATTTGCCCGAAGACGCCAAAAGCAGTGTTCCAGATTATATCTCCTATAACTTTGGGGCTGTCTAAAAAATCACCCTGCAATTCGCCGGGATTGCCCTGTTGTCCCTTTCTGATGCTATGGACTGAAGATTTTAACAGTTCACCGTTTTTGACAGGCATCATTATTCCCGTATCTATATCTGTTATTCCGTGCCCCAATGCGCCAAATTTTCCTGTTTCCGCTTCAATGTACGTCAAAGTGCCAATCCCCGCGGTACTGTCCCTTACCCACAAGCCAAGGCGGTATTTACCATCCTCTATGCACTGTACAGGTGTGACTTTTGATGTAATGATACGGTTTTCGTGGATGTATTTCAGTTCCACCTCTCTGTTGCCGGCCTCTTCAATTATTTTTGACAATCCAGATATTTTCTCTACCTTTTTATTGTTTATCTCTATAATAAAATCTCCAGGTTCAATCCCTGAATTTTTTACAGGAATTACTTCTTTCCCTTCAGGTGTTATAACTTCTGAAACACCAACTACCAATATTCCTTTAATATACAGCTTTATACCGACTGTATTGCCGCATACTATCAATTCCCTGGCCGGAATTGAATTGACCTCAATATCCTTGACAGGAACAATTCCAAAAAGGCTCAGCTTTATTTTATTCCGTCCATACCCTGTACATTTCAGCAAGTAGGGATTTGTTAATACGGATTTATTATTATTGTCAGAAATCTTCTCAACTTGAATGCCCGCAGTCTCGGCCGACAACTTCGGTTGAAAGGG
>JAMOAC010000525.1 GCA_023621975.1 Bacillota bacterium
GGAAAGGTGCTTGATATCACAGCAGGACAAATTGACCTTCTTCCAACCATTATGAACTTGATGGGTATTGACGCTCCTTATGCCATGGGCAAGGATTTGTTCAATACTGACTACGGTTATGCGGTTTTAAGGAACACATCGGTAGTAACAGATAAATATATTTACCTGAGCAATACAGAAAAAGTATATGATATTAATACAGGCGAAGTGCTAGACGGATCATTATACATGGACGAGATAAAATCACTTCAGCGGGAGCTGTTTATATCAGATACAATCATGCAAAAGAATGCATTTGCGAAAATGGACTGAAATAAAAAAATTAACTTGTTGCGCTATTTCCAAATATGGCACAACAAGTTAATTTTTTATTTATTTTGAATTATGTGTATGTATAACATGCTCCAAAGCACTCACCTCGTATATTCCAAAATCCTTTCAATAATTATCTCTTTGCATGCCTGCACTGCTTCAAAATCCATATTCGGTACATAGTAAGATTCAAGTTCTTTGTGCAATGCTTTTGCTTTGCTCAGAATATATACTGTTCTTTGCAGAAGTTCATCAAATTTTTCCCTGTTATACCGAATAACATCATTATATTTTTCCAAAATATTTCTATCCATGTATTCATCAAGATTAAGAGTCATGTAATTATCAGCGTCAATTTTATGATAAGAGTTGGATGTTGTAAATGATACTGATAACTCAGGAATAATAATGTGTTCCAATTTTTCCGGGTTTAAAGCGCAGTAGAAACATTCTACATCAAATCCTCTCTCGATAGCGGCTTTCTTTAACCTGTTCAACAATCTTTCACCGCTCTTTTCCTCTTCACATTTAAGGACATATACCTTAGTATCCACGAACACCGTATCCAGGTAATTCTTAAGCCCGTCAGGTGTTATCGCACTTACAAACAGGCTTCTTTGTTTTCCTTCCTTCTCTGAAACTTCAATTCCCTTCATGAGAGTTTCTTCTATTTCATTTGCAATTATATTTAGCTTTCCTGTGTTTTGCGCTATTTCAAGTATTGAAGAAGTATCCTCATATATACAGGCAGCAGCCTTCAGATATCTGTATGCACCGGCAAAAATCATGCTGATTTCTTTGCCGATCGCTTGAATTTTCTCTTTATGCCTGCTTATCTCCTCATCATTCCAGTAATCTCCCAAATTAATAATTTCATCTACAGCCCCCGGAATTTTAGGATCTACTATATGGGGAGCAGTGCCGTCCACAAGGCCTACACCAATCTGAGGGAACACAACACAATCAAGGCTGTCAGGATCACTTGAGCAGTGTATATATTCAACATCATATCCCCTTTTATCCATTTCACCGGCTATCTGGTTTATGAAACTGGATTTTCCGGTACCTGGCCCGCCTTTTATAACAAATATTCTCCGTGCCTCATTCAAAGGCAAAATGTTGTGAAAAAAACTGTAAAATCCTAACGATGTATTCCCACCCGCAAACATATGTCTTATCTTACCCATTGGCATACAATTCCTCCTTAATATTCATAAAACTGCAACATTAGCATTTATTTTTTAATCGTGCAACTGATTGCTTATATTTCTTAATATTATATTTTCTGCCTGAAATTATTAATTGCATGAATTCCAATATCAGAATATGCTGCCATATGGGATTTGTGAAAATGACTGCATAAGAAAAGGCTTTGAATATTTCAAAGCCTTTTTGCGTACTATCGCTTTTTGCTTTTGTTTTATTTTTTCTCTTTTGGTTTACCCTTTTTCCTTTGTTTTTTTATTTTTTATTTTTTCTTTCGTTTTTTATTTGTACTTATCTTTTTAACCAGGTATTATCTTTAGTATTATCCTTTTTCCTCTATTTTTTATTATTATTTTTTTTGATTTTATTCTTCCGGCATTTTCTTCAGGGCATAGGCATTCAGGCATTCGGTAATTTTCTTCCTGTTAAGCTTCCTGCCAATAATATTAAGCATTACATAGCCGCCCTCAAAAACGTCAAACAACCGGTCGCTTGCCGTACAATTTACGGCTATATGGCCGTTTGGTGATTTCACAAACCCCTTTATCCGGGATATTTCACCGTATTCTTCACAGGACGTCATATGTTCGACACAACGTTCAATGCTTTCAATAGTATAAATCCCATCCGGGTATATCCTTGCACTTTGAAAAATCATTGTGTGGTCTGTAAAAGTCCTGGTGTGCACCCGGTGGACAGGCCTGATTTTCATCAGTTCTTCAAAATCCTCATCCTTCAGCATATGCGACGGAGTCGGGAAACACGGTATCTCCTCATCAATGTCTATAATTTTAACAATTTTCCCTATTTCAATTTTCGCCTGTTTAATGTCAACTGCAGGCTGTATATCCGTCTTTGTCCACAGAATGCAGCCTGTATTCGCAATTTACGAGGCCAGTACAGAGCGTTCCGACTCGTTCAGCCTTGCTAATGAATGAGGGTCTACAAGGGTTATGCACATGCCGGGGCGGCATTTAGCCTTAAGCTCAGGGCTGTTTATTACATCAAAAAAGTCATCGCTGTTAAAAATTCCCGATGGCTCTATTATAATTCGTTCAAATGTCCGGGATAAATCTTTTATTATCTCATGAAATCCCGTCTTCAACGTACAGCATATACAGCCCCCGGATATCTCGGTAACTTTCCATGATTTGCTTTCCAAAACAGCGGAGTCAACACCGGCTGCACCGAATTCATTTTCCACAACCGCAAATTTAATATTTTTCCGGCTGAGAAAGTCACCGTATTTTTTTATGAAAGTAGTTTTCCCTGCGCCTAGAAAGCCGGTTACAAGATCAATTTCCGTCATTTTGCATACTTCCCATAAGTTTTGGCAATTTCTATCATGCGCTGGGCCCTGTCAAACGTTGCATTGGCAGGATATTCACAACCGGTTGCCAGAATGAATCCCCCGCCCTTTGCCATGGCATCTATATGTGCACGGCACTCTGCATCCCAATCTTCATCGGTGCCGAAAACAGCATTTGCAGGAGTAACACATCCGATAAGAGTTGTTATGTCGCCATATTTCTTTTTGCACTCTGCAAAGTCCTTGCAGTCATCGGGTGGATACAAGAATGATATGGCAGCAGGCTGCATTGTAAGACAATTCTTCTTGCGAATCAAATCAGCAAGTTCACTTACAAATCTGCCTTCCATTTCCATCCACATTTTCTTTGACATGATTGAACCGGAAGCAAAAAGCGTGTCAAGCATTATAGCATCAACACCGGTATCACACAGTGCTGCAATATAATCCTTAAGGGTCTCGTTTACTTCTTTTGTTGCGGCCAGCACTGCATCCGGGTCATCATAAATATCCATATACAAATCCTGCTGATTGCGAAGCATTGAAAGCACGCCAAGAGGGCCAAATACAAAGGCCACTATGGGCTTCTTACCCTTAAGTTCTCTGACAAGCCGCTTGCATACATCTATATGCATCATCATGCGTTTTGAAGTACGGTAATCAACTTTCTTAATTTTGTCATAGTCTTCAATACTTTTAACGACACAATTGGAGTAATCCGGGCGTGCCGCCTCGTTTTCAGGATATATGATTTTTTGTCCCCATGCATCACACTCGACAGACAAATCAATAAGCGTTACGACGCAATCAATATCAAACTGTTCAGTCGACTTGATAAATGCTTCCGCACAAACCTTCGCATCCGTTGACCATTCTTCGTAAGTTGCATTTACCAGTTTTCTTGTTATGCCGGCCAGGATAGGATAAACCGGTACCCTGTCAGGCTCTTTGTGAGACAAAGCCATTGCAACACGTTCATAGGAATTCATTAGTACATCTCTCCGTTTCATATAAATTATGCTGCATTTTCTATAAAAAAATAAAATAATT
>JAMOAC010000514.1 GCA_023621975.1 Bacillota bacterium
AGAGAGCGGTAAGATAACTGAGAGAGTAAGATAACTGAGAGGATGGAAAGATAGCTGGGGGATGGAAAAATAGCTGAGAGGGTGGTAAGATAACGAAAGAATGACAAGATAGCCGAGAGGTGGATAGATATCTGAGAGGATGGCAAGATAGATGCGAGAGTAGTAAGATAACTGAGAAGATGACAAGATAACTCAGGGAATGATACAATATCCTGGAAAGAGACGGTACAATCGACGAAGTGAAAAGAGGGACAGTATGGAAAAGCTAAATATATTGGTCCTTGCGGACATCCATTATGTGGGTACGGCAAAGCATGCCTGCAATCTGAAAAACAGAAAAACAAAACTGGCACTGGAGCTTATACAAAGAGTGGTTTATTCGTCCGTGGATATGGACAATATTGACGTGATATTCCTGATGGGCGACCTGGTGGATAACGGGAACGCTCCCGGAGCCGAAGATGACATGAGGTTAATACACTCCGAACTCGTAAAGACGGGAAAGCCCGTAATTGTTGTGCCCGGGAACCATGACAAAAGTGCTGAGACGGTTTTTGAAATATTTGACGACCACGAAGGCATGCATGAAGTAAAGGGGTACCAGATAATTACGTTTGCAGACGAATACTTTGAGGGCGACATTGCCGTAAGGTCAATTGATAAAATGGAGAGTATTTTTTCAAAAATTGACCTGGAAAAGCCGGTCATTGCTTTGCAGCACAATCCCATACATCCTTACATAGACAGCCCGTATCCCTATAACCTGAATAATGCAGACGTGGTGGCAGACTATTATTCGAAGAAGGGTGTAGCCCTTTCTGTAAGCGGACATGCACACTGGGGGATAAAGCCTGCTGTGAGGGACAATGTAGGGTATCTGACCTGTCCTGCTTTGTGCGAGGAGCCCTTCAGGTATGCAATCATTACCATGGAGGGCAGGAATTATGACATTGAAACTTACAGCTTGAAGCCGGAAGGAATCAATATTTCGGATCTGCATGTTCATACGGATTATGCATACTGTTCAACAGGAATGGAGCCTTCGCTGAGCATTGACAGGGCAAAGGAATTCGGCCTTCAAAGAATTGCTTTTACAGAACATGCAGGGCAACTGTACGTATCCGGGGAAGATTTCTGGTCATCCCGCTTTATTAACGAGCCGGATATTATAAGGCGAAACAGAAATACACCGCTCAACCGCATGGCAGAATACCGAAGAGAGATGGAAAAATACCGTTCAGGCACGGTGCTTGTCGGCCTGGAGGTGGATTTGGACTGCAACGGAAACCTGACACTGCTTGAAGAGGACCGCTACGGTTGGGACATACTGCTTGGAGCCGTCCATTACCTTCCCGACAGGTTCGAAAAAGGCTCAAAAAACGGCTTTTTGTGGGCGGTTGAGGCTTTGTTGCGTCAGGGAGTTGATGTGCTGGCCCATCCTTTCAGGTATTTTACAAGAAACAAACTGCCCGTTCCCACAGAACTTTATAAGCCTGTTGCTGAGATGCTTGCCCATTATAATAAGGCTGTGGAACTAAATTACCACACTTACAACAACGATCCGGTATTTTTTGAAATGTGTATTGAACTTAATGTTCCCATATCACTGGGAAGCGATGCGCACCTGACATTCCAGGTGGGGCAGTTGGACAGGCATCTGGAATTTTTAAGGCAAATTTGCACGCCGGAAGAACTGCCGGGTATATTGTATTGATTCTATAATGTATTTGTTGCATAATGTATTAATTGCATAAGTGACCCTGAGAACTGCACAAGATACCTTGTGAAAAGCATGCATATAGTTGTCTTGTTTTTTCTGTTCTTTTATGATAAAATCAATTTGTTAACTTACGGGAGGTGTTTTCTTTGAACGCGGTTAATATTATAGTGACGATATTGCATTTAATTTTTTCACTGTCCATAATTGTTATTGTTTTACTGCAATCAGGCAAGACAGCAGGGCTTTCCGGTACGATTGCAGGCGGAGCGGAGACGTTTTTCGGTAAAAACAAGGGAAGGACTATAGACGCAATGCTGAGCAAGTATACTACTTTTGCCGCAATCGCTTTTATTATAACTTCAATATTGCTTTTTGCTTTGAACAAGTAAGATGGGTTTTTGAAGCGGTATGCTTTCTTTGAAACTTATTTGAAGCTTGAAGGATCAAAAAATGATTAAATAGCCGGAATTTCCGGAGCAAGTCGGACTGTGTAGAATGCATGGTCCTTTTTTATTTTTATTGTGTTATTTTTTCTAAAATTCTGCAGGTTTTTGTTTGCAGCATTTTTGCTGTTTTTGATTATTTTTGAAATACTGAGGTATAATACATAAATGCAGATAAAAAATGCTGATAATAAATGTAATGAGCAAATTTAAATTTTAGGAGTAACAGAAGGAGTAACAGAGGGAAATTATGAACGAGTATGAGAAGTTAATGGCAGAACGCAAGGAGCGTATTGTTGCCTTCATGCACGAAGACGCATACAAGCCGCTGCTTTTTGAAGAGCTTGTAACGGTGCTTGATGTACCCCCGGAGGATATCAATGCATTCAGAAACATACTGGATGAGCTGGAAGAAGAGGGGAAAATATTCAAAACACGTAAAAACAGATATGGGGCACCTGAAAGAATGAGCCTTGTTGTCGGGCGCCTCCAGGGCAGCGAGAGGGGTTACGGCTTCGTCATACCTGATGATGAAAGCATGCATGACATTTTCATACCTGCTGACGGTATAAACGGGGCAATGCACAATGACAGGGTTATTGCCAGAATTAACAAAAAAATTACAGAAGGCAGAAGGGCCGAAGGAGAAATAGTAAAAGTAATCAAAAGGGCCAACAAAACCGTTGTAGGCACTTTTGAAACAAGCCGCTATTTTGGCTTTGTGACACCTGACAATACTAAAATATCCGGGGATATTTTCGTGCCGAAAGACGAGTTTAACGGGGCAAAGTCCGGACAGAAAGTTGTGGCTGAAATTGTAAAGTGGCCGGAAAAAAGAAGAAATGCCGAGGGCAGGATTATAGAAATAATCGGCGACAAAGATGAGGTGGGAACTGACGTCCTTTCAATAATCAAGGCTTACGGGCTGAGTGAAGACTTTCCCGAGAAT
>JAMOAC010000286.1 GCA_023621975.1 Bacillota bacterium
ATAAGTGCATTCATGGTAACCATTATACCAGTTATCATACTTGGTGTATTTTCGTTTCAAAATTCCTATAACGCTTTGAAGAATTCTGCTTCAGCATCATCATTGCAGACTATTGAACAGGCTTCCAACTATTTCGACCTTCTTTTTGACAATGTTGAACAAACCAGTTTGCAAATTTCCGTCGATGAAAAATTCCAGGAATTTTTCACAAAAACCTTTAATGAGGAAATGTCTTTTGAAAAATATGAACTGACCAATACCTTAACCAAACAATTAAATAACATAGTTTATACAAATAATAACTTTTCAAACATATATGTTATCGGTAGTAAAAATGGGGCGGTGGCAACAGCTTCATTCCTTTCGCCGGATACAAATTTGGATTCATTAAAAGATACCGAATTATATAAAAAGCTTACAGAAAGCAAAAGCGGTTTGGTATGGCTGGGCAGCCACGAGGAATTGGATCAGCTCCTGATCGGCAAAAATCCATTTTCTTTTTCCATTGCACGGCTGGCAAAAAGTGTCAACACCCTTGATGAAGTAGCCATTGTAATTTTTGACCTGACGGAGAATAAAATATTGCAAAGCCTTGAGGAAATAAACCTTGGAGACGGAAGTGAAATACATCTTATAAGCCCTGACTATGAAAAAGATTTATCCATAGCAAGAAGCAAGGATGATGAAGGTAAAGATATAGCTATTAGAAATGCCAACCAAATAACCGAGGCAGATTTCTTTGCAAAAATAACCGAAAGCCAGGATAATTTTGGTTCCTTTGAGGTGAATTATAACAACAAGCAATACCTATTAAGCTATAAAAAACTTGACAACGGATTTATCATGACAGGTTTGATTCCCGTATCCATTCTTGTTCAGGCAGCCGACAGTATTAAAAATGTAACAATTATACTGGTTGTTGTTGCAGCTTTGATAGCACTTGTATGGGGATACATGATATCTTCGAGCATGGGAAGAACAATCAACCGCATTATTAAAGCTGCTGAAAGAGCAGCATCAGGTGATTTGACGGTTACAATTTCATCCCGTCGTCAGGATGAATTAGGAAAACTGACAAAGAGTATTTCATCGATGATCCACAACATGCGCAGTTTAATCCAGCAAACCATGGAAATGACATTTAAAGTCACCGAATCTGCCAATGTTGTATCATCTACTTCCCAGCAGGTTTCTGAAGTATCCCACGAGATTTCAAGGGCTATCCAGGAAATTGCCAACGGTGCTTCGTCTCAAGCGCAAGATTCTGAAGACGGAGTAAACAGAATGTCCATCCTGGCTTCAAAAATAAACCAGACAGCTGAAAATGCAAAGGATATTGAGAAAATTTCTCACGACACCATGCAGCTTACCCAAAACGGCCTTGTCTCGATTGAGGAACTGAGCAACAAAGCACAGGATACAACTGATACCATAAAATCCATTCTTGCGGATATTGAGCGGTTTAATGAAAATTCTAAATCCATAGGCAAGATTATTAGGGTTATCAGCGGTATTGCAGACCAGACCAATTTACTTGCCCTTAATGCAGCAATTGAAGCAGCCCGTGCAGGAGAAGCGGGCAGAGGTTTTGCCGTTGTTGCTGACGAAGTAAGAAAGCTCGCCGAACAGACAATGTCAGCGTCCCGTGAAATAGCTGCCATAATCACGGATATACAGGCACATACTGCACAAACCGTTAAAAGGGCTGAAGCTACGGATGAAATAATTAAATCACAGAATCATGCAGTTTCCAGCACAATAGATGTATTCAGAAAGATATCGGAATCCATGGAATTGCTGGTTGAAAAAGTTAAGCAAATAAACGCAGGCGTTGAGGAAATGCTGGAAAATAAAGATCTTACCATCACTGCAATTCAAAACATATCTGCTGTATCCGAGCAGACAGCCGCCTCTTCTGAAGAAGTCACTGCATCTACAGAAGAGCAGGTTTCAAGCATCGAAGAGCTGTCTGCACATGCTGAAGAGCTAAGTGAAGCAGCAAGGAAACTATCAGAATCCATAAGCAAGTTTATCATAGAATAGCATTTGGGCATTGGTATTATGACACTTCTTGAGGCCATGTGTGCAGCCGCCTTGGGAAGTGTCATTTTTATTTTCATATCTTTATTAATTTTTTTAATTTTTATATTTTTATTATATTACCCGGCTGAAGTGCAGGATTCAAATAAGCTTTCGGTGATGTACTCAGTATCCTTTCAATTTTGTATTCACCGTTTGACAACGGAATGGCCTGGATTTTCTCACCCATATACTCCAGTTCGACAAAGCCCAGATTGTTCATGTAAAATCCAAATCCGCCAAATACAATATCGGGGGGCATTATTGTATACAATATCACTGTATTTCACCGCCTGTATTTTCAGCAAGCATCTTTTGGCTTTTTCGCCTCTGTGCTATCAATTCATATAGTTTATTCAAGGCATCCGAAAGGCCGCCTACAGATTTTATTATACCGCATTTGACAGCCTCTTCGCCGAAGAGCACAGTTCCTACGTCATTTGCCAATTCGCCGGTTTTCAGCATTAATTCCCTGAACTTATCACTGGATATATTTGAATTTTTCGATACAAATTGTACCACTCTCTCCTGCATCCTGTCGAAGTATTCAAACGTCTGCGGCACACCTACAATCATGCCGCTTAATCTCAATGGGTGTATTGTCATTGTTGCAGAAGGCGCTATAAAAGAGTAGTCCGTTGCAACAGCCATCGGCACACCTATACTGTGGCCTCCGCCCAGTATAAGCGATACCGTAGGCTTTGACATACTTGAAATCATTTCTGCTATAGCAAGCCCTGCCTCTACATCTCCGCCGACAGTATTGAGTATCAGCAGCAGTCCGTCTATATTTTTATCCTCTTCTATGGCAACCAGTTGTGGTATTACATGCTCATATTTAGTTGTTTTATTTTGCGGAGGCAATATTATATGTCCTTCAATCTGTCCTATGATAGTAAGGCAATGTATATTACCCTTTGGATTTGAAATTGCCGTGCTTCCTAATTCCTTTATTGAATCAATATTTTCACTGACATCATTACATTCTGAACTTTGCTCCAGCTCCCCTTTGACAGGGATACTT
>JAMOAC010000383.1 GCA_023621975.1 Bacillota bacterium
AGTCGTAATTTGCAGCCAGTTCTTCCTGACTTAAATAATCAGGGAACAAATACGGCAGCATTAATACATCAGCCTGTTTCAAAGCTTTGGAACGGTACAGCCTTTCCTGTGAAACAAATTGTCCAAAGGGTTTTTTGCGATCAGTCCAAAACTTGTCAAAGTACAATTCTTCAAATTTGTCAAACCCTTCACACTGAAGAACTATTTTATTGTCCAGCTTCAATATATGTAGCTTCTCAGCAACTTCCCGGAATTTTTCAATCTCCTCATCGGTTATGCCAAGCAGTGAATATGCATTTTCATCTATTTCTTTAATATGCTTTACAACCTCAACAGTTTTTTTCAATGACCAGCTAACCATCTTATTGGTATAAGCATTGTTGTTTGAAAAACATGTATATTCATCGGGCCCCATGACCCCGTTTAGGTTGACGGATCCGTCAGGCCTCATCTCAACTCTGGAAATCCAATATCTTGCGGTTTCTACAAAAACCGGGGCTGCTTTTACGAGGAAGTCCTCATCTTCGGTCGCGGAATAATATTGCCATACCCCAAATACCACATCAGCATTTATATGAACCTCATGATCGGCATACTGCCAGTTAGGGCACTGTTCATCCCCCGTCACGGAGGACTCCCATGGGTATTTGGCGCCGCTATAGCCATATTTTTCTGCATTCCGCCTTGCGCCTGCAAGGGTATTGATCCTGAATTCTGCCAGCGCCCTGGCTGTAGCAGGATTGGTGTATATGAAAAAGGGCATAAGGTAAATTTCAGTATCCCAGAAAAAGTGTCCAAAATATGCTTCTCCGGCAAACCCTTTTGCGCATACCGCAACCCTGTTGTTATCCGGGTTTGCCGACCTTAACAGATGATATATTGAGAAATTTACCGCAAGCTGTGCCCTGTCATCTCCCTCTATCTCGACTTTTGAGCGCTCCCATCTTGTGCTCCAGCATGATTCATGTTCGCTGTAGAGCTGCTCGAATTTTCTCTCTGCATCATCAAGTTGCTGCCTTAAATTATCAAAATTTAAGTAAGAATTTTCAATTGGGTGATTTGCGCCTGTACATTCTTTTAAACAGTTCGCGTCATGATTTTCATCTGTACAATTTATATTGAGAATTTTATTTGTCCGGCCCATTTCGTCTTTTGACGTTACAACAGCCGAAAGCTTGTTTATATTTATGCTTTCATTTTCGTTCAAAATCACTGAAGCCTGCTGTTCATTGCTGCCGTTGTCACTGAATTCAACCATGTCAGAAAAAGTCCTTGATACCATCAGAACAATGTCCTTATTGTCGGTTACCAGTTCCACCTGACAATCCCTTCCGGAAATTCTCTTTTTGACAGATGCAAAATGATTATATCCGTTGGTTTTAACCTTTTCCTCAATGCCGCTTATAAATTTTATCTCGCATTTGCCTTTCAGTGCTTTAAAATTCATCATCTGGACAATCAGATTTTTTCTGGCAAGTGAAACAAAACGCGAAAATTCACATCTTATGACAGTATTGCCGTCCACTTCCCAGTCAAATCCGCGATAGAGAAGCCCATCCCGCATATCCAGTATTCTCTGGTAATTGCTTATTCTTGAAGATGACATGTCAAGACAGTTACCGTTTGCAAACACTTTAAAAAACAGCATGTAAGGAAGATTTACAATCTCTTCCTTTAGAAGCGGGTGGATTCCGGTTATTCCCGGTATATAGGTTCCCCATTTTGAAATAGGATGGCGGGGCTTTTCAATGGTTACATTTGCCGGAAGGCGCATATATTCCTCATTCTGGTCTGCACCTCCAAGCCCTTCCTCGAAACTGCCCCTTATGTGAAGATAACCGGAACCCTGTGTAAACACTCCTTCATAATGTTTTGAAGTCTTGAGGCTGAATTTGTTTTCGCAAATGCAATACAGCGGATCAAACGGCTTTCTTAGTCTCATTTTTTTCTCACTTTTCTCCTTTTTCACAAATAGTAAAAATTAAACAATTACAAAAGAATGCGGGTCCAACTCTATTTCATGGGATTTTCCGCAAATCTCAATATTTTCTTTCACCTTTACAGGATGCATGTTTAAAACCACGCTTTTACCATTCTTTTTAGGTATTACACCGAGGAGTTTGCTGCCCTTTACATTAGGCACAACATCAATCTTACCTAAAAGAAACTCCAGGCACTCTGCCATGCTGTAAAAATGCATGTCAATCCTGAAAGGCATTGCCATTACAACGCCGGAACCATAAGGGATTATTGCTACAGCCGGCATATTGTACAATCCGTCACGGGCAGCAATGAAATCATCATGCACTTCAAATTTTTGAACTGTCCGTCCGATAAAATACTCTTTTCTGTTTACCAGAATTTTTTGCTGGTGGCATTCCCTGTCTTCATGGGGGAATACTTTTATTCCAAGCCTTTCACTTAACAATGTACAGCTTTTGCCCTCATAGTTTTTGTAAGGTATGATACCCTGGATGATCAGCTTGCCCCCGTCGGCAACAAAGTCACATAATTTTTCCTGTACGGATTCATCCATGTTTTCGTCGGAAACAATCCATATGACTTTTTTCTGCTTCAACTCTTCCAGGGACATGGCTTCAAAATCGCATATTTCAGGTGTAAATCCGGTCCTCCTTAATGCGAAATATGCTTCGCTGCTTACCCTTGACACATTTCTCCATATAAGGCCGTGGGCATTTTTGATACCCATTGAAATGTCATACAGGTTATCTGCCAGGAATGTATCACTGTTTTCCTTAATATCAGAAATTGACCTGCAAATATCATCAAAACTGCTTTGTTTTTCGCCTTTCTCGTTTACCGGGGCCTGCCAGTTATGGTCGGTCCCGAAGAAACCCATGCCCGGGCGGTTTATTCCCGACGCAAAAAGGTACATGTTAAATCCTTTGTAGCCTGCGGCAATGGTCCATATATTCCATATATAAAGCTCCGGGCCGTAAACAGCCGGAAAATCGTGCCAGTATCCGCATTCATGCTCTATAACCCAGGGCGGGTTGCCAATAAAGCTTTTCAAATACTCCGCTCCAAATTCGCAGAAGTAAGTGATCTCTTTAATGCCAATGCGTCCAGTAA
>JAMOAC010000389.1 GCA_023621975.1 Bacillota bacterium
TCCTGTATCTAAAACTGTTGAAACTCCATTAACAATCTTAACAAGTTTCCATGCCCCTGAATAGCCGCTGTAAAAAAACCTGTAGTTGTTATTCTCATCAGTATACCTTGCACATATTCCGAAGGCTTTATTACCTGCATAAAAAGTCAAAGGTTTGCAGACAGCTTGGACGCTGTAGTCATTCCATGTGCTGTCTCCACATGATGCGTATTTATCAACTCCGCTGTTTATATCGCATTGATACCTGTAATTTCCGTTGTCGTTTATTATGCTCCACGTAGAATCCGACGTCCATCCGTCTGCATTGCCGTCCTGAAAATCGTCATAAAACAGCTCTTCAGCATAAACTTTATTAACCGGAATAATATCAGAATAAATGAATAAGTTAACCAACAGCGTCCCTATAATTGCAAGAGAAAGAAGTTTTCTTGACATATGGCCCCTCCTCTTTTTTATTGATTAACTTGTTTTTTTGCTAACACAAATCGAATTAACAAGCAAAATAACAAATTACTTTTAGAACAACAAAAGGGGTTAGCTTTATATTACACAAAGTCAACCCCTTTGCTCTGATATTTGCTACTCTTGTCTTATGTTATTTACAATGTTGCCTGCATCTGATGACTCAGTATTGCCTATTGGGAGCCTATCGGCTTTTGCTCACTTGCCCACTCTATAGCCTGCTTTTCTATTTCCTCAAGCTCTTTATCTAAATCTATTTGCGTTCCTTCAACTGCTCTCGCCATTACGTCGTTAAGCCACGGCCTGAAGCCTGTTATAACCCAGTTCAGGAAAAATTTATGTCTCGGTTCGGCAGCAGCATTAAGGTAATGCCTGACATAAGGATTCTTGTTTTCATCCACAAAATCAGCATTTTTTAATGACGGCAGGTAGTTATAATTTTCATATCTGAATTTTTGTCCTTCATATCCTGAACAATATTTGACAAGTTCCCAGGCTGCCTCAACATTGTCCGTTCCTGCAGCAATACCCCAGGTCATGGCGTCAGCGTAAACAATTTTTCCGTTCTTATCCTTCAATCCATCAGTTACTATAAATCTGTCGGTAAGATTATTCTTAAGTGCTTCATCCATTTGTTGAGGCTGACAGTAAATTACAACAGCCACATTATTATTTTCTCTTCCCCAGTTTTCAAGGCCTTGGCCTGTCAGGAAACCAGGCGGACAATATTTGAGGAAACTCATCCATTCTTCAATTTTTTTCTTGTTTTCAGGAGAATTTATTCTGAATACGCATTTGCTTGGATCAGACCTGTTCAAATCTCCAAAATCAAAGCCTTCTCCGATCATATCCATGGAATAAAGAGACTGCCATTTGCCGTTAATGTACAGGCCATAAGTGTCCTGTCCGGTCTTGGGGTTCTTGCCTGTTACTTTAGGTATTTTTTCTTTAAGTTCCTCTACTGTAGGATTCATTGAAAGTGGTTCTACTCCGAAGTCTTCAAATATTTTCTTATCGTATGCCACCGAGGCAATATCAAGGTCAGCAGGCAATCCCATTACATGGCCGTCTGTAAAGAATACTCTTGAAGCTGATTTTACAGCAGGAACATGCAGATCCCATATTTTGTCTCTTTCAGCAAGATCATATAAATTCATGATCAACCCTTGAGGATAATAATCCTGAAAACTTCCTAACAGGACATCAACATCCTTGGATAATAAAAGTGCCTGGAATTTTGCCTGCCATCCGTCCAACGGCACACTGGTTGCCTCAATTTTTACATTGGGATATTTTTTCATAAACTCAGCAAAAAGTGCATTGTAACCTTTGATCTCCTTTCCGGTAACCGGATCTACGCTGTCTTCCACAGGAACCTGATAAACGGCTACTTTCAGGTTCCCACTAATATCAGCTACTTCCTCGGTATTACTGTCCTCACTGCTGGTGGTTTGTTCTGACTTCTGTCCTGATTCATCTGATGTCTGTTGTTTCTCTTCGGATTTGCCACAACCGGCAAACATGATTCCTAACGTTATAAATACCACCATCAGCAAACTGACAATCTTAAAAGCTCTTTTAGTCATAAAAAACCTCCTTTTTATATTTTAATTATTATTGTTTTATACCGGTCAGAGCAATGCTCTGTACAATATACTTTTGTAAAAACAGGTACACAATTAACACAGGAATAATGCTTAAGACCGTGCCTGCCATTGTAACAGCAGGATATGGGTTCCCTGAAACCCCTACTTCACCCACCGATGATTTAAACATTGCCAGCCCAATCTGGATAGTATACTTTGCAGGTTTGTTCAATACAATCAAAGGCCAGAGCAAGTTATTCCAGTTAGCCAGGAACTGCAGAATTATAAGAGTGGCTATCAGTGTACCGCAAAGAGGCAGGTAAATATTCCAAAATACCCTGAACTCTCCTGCGCCATCCGTTATGGCAGCCTCACGCAGACTATCGGGAAGTGTATCCATAAACTGTTTGACAAAAAATGTTCCGAAAGCGTATGATACTGCCGGCAGGTAGAATGCCCAATATGAATTAATCATTTCCAGTTTTTTGAAAAAGAGGAACAACGGTATGAGTGTGGATTCAATAGGTATCATCATTGTAGCCAGGCATACTATTAAAACAATTTTCCATCCTCTGAATTTCAGCTTGGAAATTGCATATCCGGATAAAAGTGCCGAAGCCAGGCTCACTAAAATAACTCCCACGGTAACTAAAAATGTGTTAAAATACAGCCTTCCCAGCCGCAAAGATTTAATAGCGCCAATATAGTTCTGAAAAGTAAATACTTTCGGCAATAACGAAGGTGGAAACGGCACAGTGGAAACTGCATCCAGGTCAAAACTTATAGAAAGCATCCATAAAAACGGAATAACCATTATTATTCCACCAATACCTAACAGCCCTATTATTATTAATTGGCTTATTATATTGGCATTCTTTTTTGAACTCAAGGGACTGTTCCTTTCAACTACGGAATCCTGACTTGCATATATCTTCATTGTATTTCACCCCGTATGCTGCTCAAGCTTCTTTTTTATTAAATAATTTAAAATTCAGTATGGTAAATACCAGTATTATTATGAATACTATATAGGAA
>JAMOAC010000202.1:0-3078 GCA_023621975.1 Bacillota bacterium
AGCAGCAATACGGTCATAAATATCCAAAAATCAAAAGGTCTGCTTGTCTTTTTCATTGAATACCTCCAGAATTTACAGGGAACCGGCTTTATTCAAACTGCCGCTTCAACCTTAAAAAATTCTGAACCTCAGTGTAATAAACCCAATAAAACATGCAATAATCGTAATTATCCAAAATACGGTAACCACTTTTGTTTCTTTCCAGCCCGACAGTTCAAAATGGTGATGCAGAGGTGCCATCCTGAACACCCTTTTTCCTCTGATTTTAAAGGACGCAACCTGAATCATGACCGACAGGGTTTCTATAACATAGATAAATCCCACCACAAGCAAAATCCATGGCATTTTCATCACTATTGAAACAATGCCCACAGCCCCTCCGAGGGCAAGGGAGCCGTTATCTCCCATAAACACCCTTGCAGGGTGCATGTTAAATGCAAGAAACCCCAGGCAGCCTCCGGCAACTGTCGAACAAAACATCTTGACATAGTCCCACTCGCTTCTGGTCATGGCAACAATTGCGAAAAAAACAGCCACTATAAGTGTTACTCCTGCCGCAAGACCGTCTATGCCGTCGGTAATATTCACTGCGTTTGTAGATGCTGCAAGCACCAGGATGCAAAGCGGTATGAAAATCCATACAGGAAGTGTAAATGTATGGTCAAATCCCATGAAAGGTATTATTATATCCGTTCCCAGCTTCATAACGTATACTATGTAAAATGTGGCTATCGCTGAAACTATCAGCAGCCCCAGCATTTTCTGGTTGGAATACAAACCATCCTTGCGCCTTTTTACTACTTTGATGAAATCATCTATAAAGCCGATAAACCCAAAACCAAGAGTCGTAAACGTCAAAACAAGAATCCCTGGATATTCTGCTGCATAGTACAGGGAAACCAGCAGCATGGGCAACAGGAATATAATTCCTCCCATCGTAGGTGTACCAGTTTTCTTAAGATGTGTAGCCGGACCGTCATCTCTTACAGTCTGGCCTACTTTCAGCTTCGTAAATATAGGGATAAAAACAGGCCCTGCAATTAATGTTAATAAAAACGTAACAGCAAAAGCAATTGTCTGTGCAGATATTGTAAATGCAGTATCCAAAGTATTTCTCTCCAATCTGTTTTAATTACAATAAATATTCCTCATACAATATAAATCTTCATTTGGCCGCTGTCAACCGTTCCACTATTTCCTCCATCCTCATTCCACGTGACCCTTTTACAAGTATCACATCGCCGTTACATGCAAGGCTCTTCAATAATTTAACTATTTGCTGATTATCCTCACACATGTGTACATTGTCTGGATTCATCCCTGATTCCAGGGCTCCCTTTGCTATGTTTCTTCCGTTTTCACCTACTGTAATCAAAAAGTTTGCACCGGTTTCAAAAACGTACTTTCCAACGTTTTTATGCGCCTTTTCAGCCCAACTGCCCATTTCAAGCATATCGCCAAGCACGGCAATCTTTCTGTTGCCCTCTATCTCCTTCAATACGTTCAGAGCGGCTTCCATCGACTGGGGGCTTGCATTATATGTGTCATTTATTATTTTTATGCCATTGAATGACATTATATTCAATCTCATTTTCCCCGGGGTGAATTCCCCTATCCCCTTGATTATCTTTTCAATCGGAACTTTCAGCTCGACACCAACCGCTATTGCCGCAAGGGCATTATGAACATTATGAATCCCTGGAACAGGTATATGCACTTCGAATGTCCTGTCATTTATCTCTATTTTAAAATATGTCCCATGCTCGCCTGCAGATTTTATGTCAAATGCCTGATAGTCCGCATCATCATCAAGTCCATAGAATAATGTCTTATAAGGAAGCAAATTCTTCATTCCCGAAAGGAGCCGGTCATCTATATTTAGTATCACCGTTCCGTTTTTGCTTAATCCGTCCAGTATTTCCATTTTTGCCTTAAGTATGTTCTGACGGGATCCTAATTTTTCAATATGGGAAAGGCCGATATTTGTTATAATTGCGATATCAGGCAGAGATATTCTGCTCAAACGGCTGATTTCCCCAAATCCGCTCATTCCCATTTCAATAACCCCGCACTGATGGGACTCATCCATGTTTAAAATTGTAAGCGGCAGCCCTATTTCATTATTGAAATTGCCCTCCGTTTTGAGGACCCTGTACTGCTGGCTGAGCACTGCAGCCACCATATCTTTTGTGCTTGTCTTTCCTACGCTTCCTGTGATACCCACAATAGGGATGTTGAATCTCTTTCTGTGGAAAGACGCCAAGTCACCAAGGGCTTTTAACGTATCGGCAACCTGTATGACCGTACCGCTTACGGCAGGAACGTTTTTCCTGGAAGTAAGGCATGCAGCCGCACCTCTTTCAAAAGCCTGCCCGATAAAGTCGTGTCCGTCAAATTTTTCACCTATAATAGGTATGAATAAATTGCCGGCACTGATTGTCCTCGAGTCAGTTGACACTCCTGTTATTTCAGTTTCGCCGCTTCCTGAAAGAAGTGATCCTCCTACGGCATCCATTATTTCACTGCATTTTAGCTTCAACATCCAAAATCCTCCTAAGGTTACTCCTCTATTTCCCTATTTCTTCAAGCAGTTCCCTCACTACTTCCCTTTCGTCAAAATGGATTGTTTTATCCTTAAATGTCTGATATGTTTCATGCCCTTTTCCTGCCAGTACAATGACATCTCCCGGCTGTGCGTGCTGTAATGCATATTTTATGGCTTCCCGCCTGTCAACAATGGTTATGTACTTTCCGCCGGTATTTTTTATCCCCTCTTCAATGTCGCGGACAATTGCTACCGGGTCTTCGGTCCTTGGATTGTCAGATGTTATGATGGTAAAGTCAGCAATCCTGCCCGAAATGTTACCCATAGCCGGCCTCTTTGACCTGTCACGGTCTCCTCCGCAGCCAAAAACACTTATGAGCCTGCCTTTTGTAAATTCCTTTATTGTAGTGAGTACGTTTTCAAGGCTGTCCGGAGTATGGGCATAGTCTATAATAACAGTAAAATCCCTGTCTATCTTTACCGTTTCAACTCTTCCCGGCACCCTTACCTTTTCAAGCCCTGCCTTTACACTG
>JAMOAC010000202.1:3092-5391 GCA_023621975.1 Bacillota bacterium
ACACTGTCAAAAGATACGTTCATAAGCCCGCAGGCTCCTATAGAGGCCAGTGCATTATACACGCTGAATTTTCCGGGAATGTTTACCCTGACTCTGCCGCTCATCCACGGTGATTTCAGGTTAAATTCAACACTGTCGGGATGCTTTACAATGTCAGACGCGGTTATGTCTGCATTATTTTCTATACCGTATGTTATCACTTCGCACTTTGCCGTTTCCAGTATCCGTCGCCCGTATTCACTGTCAATGTTCACAATCCCTTTTTTGCACATGGTAAAAAGTTTTGCCTTGGCTCTGAAATAGTCCTCTATATCCTTGTGTTCCCTGGGGCCTATATGGTCCTCGGTGAGGTTTGTAAAAATTCCGATCTGGAATTCACAGCAGCTAACCCTGTTCAGAGCAAGCCCCTGCGAAGATACTTCCATAACAACACTGTTCACGTTCTGATCCAGCATTTCTGAAAAGAGGGATTGCAGGTCATAGGATTCAGGAGTGGTACGTTCCGCATAAAGAACCTGATCGCCTATCATGTTGGCCACGGTCCCGATTAACCCGACTTTATGTTTTTCCTGTTCCAGAATTGACTTTATCATATATGTTATTGTGGTCTTCCCTTTTGTACCTGTAACCCCAATAAGGCTAAACCTGCCCGAAGGATGATGATAGAAAGCATCCGACACATGGGCAAGCGCATACCGGGTGTTTTTTGTTTTGACAACCGTTATCCCGTCAGGTACCTCAACGTCTTTTTGCACAAGAAGCGCCCTGGCTCCGTTTTCAAGAGCCGACGGAATGAAATCGTGCCCGTCGACAACTGTACCTTCAATACATACAAAAAGCGAACCGTTTTTAACCCTTCTCGAATCGTATGCTATATCAAATATTTCTATATCCTGCTCTCCCTTGATTTCAACAGGATTTAACCCTTCGATCAGCTCTGAAAGTAACATTTGGCACCTCCGACTGTTTAAACATTTTTCACATTTGCGTACTTTTCTTATTTTGACATTTTGCTATACTTTTTTCATTTATTCTATATTATCAAGTTCCCTGAATTCAACTTCTATAACTTTCCCTGTGGCTACCTCTTCACCGGGGGCAATGGATTGCTTGTAGGCACTGCCCGAACCGCTGATCTTAATGTTAAGTCCCGCTTTTCTCAATATTTCCGTAGCCTCGGAAATTGTCTTGTTCAATACGCTCGGTACCGTTACCTTTTTTTCCTCTTCAGGTTTGTAAGTATATAATACCACAATGGATTCTTTAGGTATGCTTACATCAGGTTTGGGCGTCTGCTCAACAACAATGGTATCTCCGTTTCCGTCTCCTTCTATTTTATATTCAAGACCGAACTCCTTCAGCTTCTTAACCGCTTCATTTATGGTCTTGTTTCTTACGTCCGGCACAAATACCTCTTCTATCATCATTTCCCTGTCCTTTTCAGTGTATCTTCTTTCCACCCCAAGATAGCTAAGGGTATCCTCAATTATTTTCCCTGCCACCGGTGCGGCAATAGCACCACCCATGTGAGAATCGCCTCTTGGATCGAACAAGGCAACAAGTACGCATATCACCGGATTGTCAGCCGGCGCAAAGGAACAAAAAGATGCGGTATAGACCCCTTGCTCAGTTGTCTGCGAGGTTCCTGTCTTACCTGCCACTCTATAGCCTTTTACATAGGCATTCCTTCCCGTTCCTTCCGAAACAACTCCTTCAAGTATTTCCCTTACAGTATCGGATGTCTGTTTTGATATTACGGTCCTTATCACTTCAGGTTCAAACTTTTTTACTATATTCCCTTCGGAGTCTGTAAGTTCCTTGACAAGCCTTGGCCTCATCAGCTTGCCTCCGTTGGCAATAGCGGTATAAGCGGTTATAAGCTGAATAGGCGTTATGGTAAATCGCTGTCCAAAGGAGGCAGCAGCCATATCCACTTCAGTGGGCTTTTGATGTATTATTCCCGTTTGTTCTCCAAGTAAATCAATTCCCGTTTTATCATAAAAGCCAAAAGCCCTCATATAGCCATAAAATTTGTCAATTCCAAGATCCAGTGCCAGCTTGACAAATACAGGGTTACATGAATTGTATACGGCCTCTTTGAACGTTTCCTCACCATGGGGCCTTCCTTTTCTCCAGCAGCTCATTGTCCACCCGCCAACTTCAACGGGATAGTCGTTCACCATTGTCTCGGGTTTAATTATATTTTCTTCCAGCCCTGCCGCCGTTGTTATGGCTTTAAATGTAGAACCCGGTTCATATGTATCAACTACCGCCCTGTTCCTCCACACGGTTTTTCTTA
>JAMOAC010000435.1 GCA_023621975.1 Bacillota bacterium
CATAGCGGATCATAAAGTGAGCATCTTTGTCACACAATATAAGGTCTACAAATTGCATATGAAGTTATGTGCCAAGTAACTTAGGTAGAAATGTTGGTGGTCAAAATGAAACGAAAATTAAGCTCATTTTTGTTAATAATTGTCGACATTATACTTGTAAATATATCTTTGTTTCTTTCATACTGGCTGAGGTTTGACGGAAATTTAGACGGAATACCGTTCTATTTTTTTGATAATATTTTAAACATTGCAGTAGCATCAACTTTTGTCAAAATCATATGTACCGTATTTTTCAGATTATACAGCAGTTTGTGGAAATATGCCGGAGTTTATGAGATGCTTTCCATAGTGGGAGCGGCATTTACCGGCAATATTATTATGGAATGCCTTGTATTGTTTACATACTCACCCCTATCCGGTGATTTTGGGGGTTTTTCGCATATATTGGAAAATTTCAGGGCACCCAGAAGCATTTTTTTCATTGCCTTTTTGATAGATGTGCTTTCAATAGGCGGCGTCAGGCTTGCATACAGAACCATCAGAAGGATTGTACTGGGTGAAGCAGTCAAGTTCAGAAAACACAAAAATGTACTGATTGTAGGCGGGGGAGATGCAGGAGCAATCGTGATAAAAGAGCTTAAGCTCCACCCTGAGATGGCCAGCATACCGGTGGCTATCATTGATGACAATGTTGAAAAGCTGGGGATGAAGTTAAACGGTGTGCCCATTGTTGGGACAAGGGAGGATATTCCCAGTGTTGTTGAAGAGAAGAACATTGATGAAATAATTATGGCAATACCTTCTGCAAACAGGAAAAGCATAAACGAGATTTTTGAAATATGCTCCCAAACGGGGCGCAAGGTAAAAATATTGCCTTCTGTTACCGAACTGATAGACGAATCTGTTGTCGTACAGAGAATAAGAGATGTTGATATAGAGGACCTGTTGGGAAGGGATCCCATAGAACTTGATTGCGATGAAATTTCTACATATATTGAAGGGCGTGTGGTGCTCGTCACAGGCGGAGGAGGTTCCATAGGTTCCGAGCTGTGCAGGCAGATTGTGAATTTCAAGCCCGCACAACTTATTATCCTTGATAATTATGAAAACAACCTTTTCGATATACAAAATGAGTTGTTATTCAAACATAAAAATATAAACCTCGTGCCCGTAGTGGCTAATATAAGGGAAAGGCAGAGGATTGACAGCATTTTCAGGCAATACAGGCCGGATGTCGTTTTCCATGCTGCCGCTCACAAGCACGTACCCCTGATGGAGATAAATCCCACTGAAGCGATAAAGAACAATGTATTCGGCACGCTTAATGTGGCAGAATGTGCTGACAAGTACGGCGTCAAACGCTTTGTACTCATTTCCACCGACAAGGCGGTAAATCCTACCAATATCATGGGAGCTACAAAGAGAATCGCAGAGATGATTATTCAGGCGTTGGACAGGCATAGCAAAACGGAGTTTGTAGCTGTGAGGTTTGGGAATGTTCTCGGCAGCAATGGAAGCGTTATACCTCTTTTCAGAAAGCAGATTGAAAACGGAGGACCCGTTACCGTAACCCATCCGGAAGTAATCAGGTACTTTATGACCATAACAGAAGCGGTGCAGCTTGTGCTGCAGGCCGGTGCAATGGCAAAAGGTGGGGAAATTTTTGTCCTTGATATGGGACAACCTGTAAAAATATATGATTTGGCAAAGAATATTATCAGGCTCTCAGGATTTGAGCCTGAAAAAGATATTGAGATCGTATTCACAGGCTTAAGGCCGGGAGAGAAGCTGTACGAAGAACTGCTCCTTGCCGAAGAAGGGCTGCAGGCTACAAAAAATAACAAGATATATGTGGCACAGCCTGTCTTTACGGACCTGGCACTGCTTAGGAAGCAGATTGAGACGCTGAGGGAAATAATCACGGGAGATATAGAAGGGATAAGAAATTATATCCAGCATATCGTGCCTACATATAAAAAAGCTCAGAATATGTGAAACGATTTTCACATTTCGCACGTCTAAATTATGTTAAAATGTCCAAAAAACTGATATAATAGACTTAATCTTTTATCTTTTTTAACAAATGAAAAACCGGACGGGGGTATTGTAAATGAAGAGAGGGATCCTTTCTGTTATTCTGTCATTTTTGATTGTGATTTCTGTAATGTTGCCTGCCAGTGCTGCAGCCGGGGATTTAACGGTGGAAGAGAAGGCAGATGTGCTGAAAGAGCTGACCATACTTAAAGGCGGAGACGACGGCTACAATCTTGACAAACAGCTTGAGCGGAGTGAAGCTGCAGCTTTTATTGTAAGGATCATGGGAAAGGAAAAGTACGTTAATGCAAACAAGGACAAATACAAGGTAACGAAATTCCCGGATGTGCCGGCCACTCAGTGGTATGCACCGTACATAGGTTACTGTTATGAGAATAAGATAATAAACGGATATGAAAACGGTAATTTCGGGCCGAGAGACTACATAGATGAAAGGTCTTTTCTAAAGCTTATGCTGGGCGTGCTCGGTTATGAGATGGATGTTGATTATTCATGGGCGGAAGTATACGACAAAGCCTATGAGATAGGATTAATAGACAGGGAAGTGTTTGAGAGAAGAAATAATACCGCAAGGAAATACCTGAGAGGCGATGTGGTGGAAGTTCTGTACAGTTCACTGAAATTACCCCATAAAACCGATAATGTGTCCGTGGTACAGAACCTTGTAAATGAAGGCATCATTACCCTGAGCAAGGCTGAAGAGCTTGGATTGATTGAAAGTCCTGAGGAAACTGCAATAGAGAACATCCAGGTACTGGGTGGAAACCTGATAGTGGTGGTGTTAAACCAAAGTGTTTATAATGTAGACAATGAAGATGTTAAGATTTATGAAACGGAAGATTTTACAAAACTACTCACAGTGGAAATAATATCCCAGACGTCAAATGAGCTGGTCATAAAAACGGACAATCAGATACCGGGCAAGAATTATACGCTGGAATTGTATGGCGTAACCAATACCCGCGGCAAGGTCACGGATGTCCTGAGCTGTACTTTTGATGGT
>JAMOAC010000302.1 GCA_023621975.1 Bacillota bacterium
CCTTTTCATCGCAGCCCCAGGGCTGCTTTACAGCCTCATTTCAGCGCCGCAATTGCGACAGCTTTTATACTATAACACCCCCGGCCCTTTACTTCAAGCCGGTATATATATCATTAATCATGATGACGGTGATTTATTGGTCAAAATCTTTTACATTCTTAAGAATATGTGGGTATAGCTTAGTTTGCTACACCCACAATTCATTTTTATTTTGCACTTTATTCGTCTTATTCGTCGCTGTCTTCGTTTTCGTCTTCATACTCATTTATTATTCTGGCCACACTTACAACTTTTTTGCCCTCGTCCATTCTCATAAGGGTAACTCCCTGCGTAGCCCTTCCAAGTATGCTTATGTCACTGGCCTTCATTCTTATCAGCGTACCGTCATCACTTATAAGCATTATGTCGTCACTTTCATTTACAACCTTAATTCCTGCAACCTTTCCGGTCTTTTCGGTAACCCTGTAGGTCAGTATGCCTTTTCCGCCTCTTGCCTGCACCCTGTATTCACTAAGTTCGGTTCTCTTTCCAAAACCGTTTTCGGTTACGACAAGAAGGCTGCCGTCCTCTGCCGAAGTACCCATTCCGACAACGTAATCGTCTTCGTCAAGCTTTATTCCCCTGACGCCTTGAGAAACTCTACCCATGGGACGTACATCTTTTTCATCAAACCTTATGGACATTCCGTTTCGTGTAACAAGGATTATATCCTTTGTTCCGTCGGTCAGTCTTGCTCCTATCAGTTCGTCATTTTCCTTTAACGTTATTGCAATCAGGCCGCCTCTTCTAATATTGTCATATTCCATAAGATCCGTTTTCTTCACGGTGCCGTATTTTGTTGCCATTATCATGTACAGTCCTTCTTTATACTCGGCAATGGGTATTACGGTAGTTACCTTTTCGTCCGGGTCAATTTCCAGCAGGTTTACAATTGCAGTGCCTTTGGCATGCCTTCCGGATTCAGGAATCTGGTATGCCTTGAGCCTGTAAACCTTGCCCTTGTTTGTGAAGAAGAGAATATAGTTATGTGTTGAAGTTGTAAACAGGTTTTCAACAAAATCCTCTTCACGCGTACTTAGAGCAGTTATCCCCTTCCCGCCCCTCTTTTGGCTTTTATAAGTATCTGCAGGAATTCTCTTTATATATCCGAAATGCGTAAGGGTGATAACTGAATCCTCTTCCTCTATCAGGTCTTCCTCATCAATATCATGCTCATCAGCTGTGATTTTAGTCCTTCTCTCGTCTGCGTACTTATTCTTTATGGCAGTCAGTTCTTCCTTGACGATGTTGAGCACCAGTCTCTCGCTGGCTAAAACTTCGCGATAGTATTTTATTAGGTCAACAAGTTCCTTGTATTCGTTTTCTATTTTCTCCCTTTCCAATCCTGTAAGCCTGCCCAGCCTCATATCAACAATTGCCTGGGCCTGCTTTTCGCTCAGGTTGAACCTCTTTGACAAGCTTTCTTTTGCGATTGCTTCGGTTCGTGAATTTCTGATTATGTTAATTACTTCATCAAGGTTGTCCAGGGCCACCAGCAAACCTTCCAGTATATGAGCCCTTGCTTCGGCCTTGTCCAGCTCATACTGCGTCCTTCTGGTTATTACATCCTCCTGGTGTTTGATATAATGGTCTATCATTTGCCTTAGATTAAGCGTATGAGGCTCAAACTTGCCGTCCTTAGTCGGTACCAGGGCAAGCATGTTTACATTGAAGGCATCCTGCATTTGAGTGTTTTTATAGAGCTGGTTAAGTACAACATTTGCATTTGCATCTCTTTTAAGTTCTATAACAATCCTGACGGGGTCTTTTCTGTCAGACTCATCCCTCAGGTCGGAGATTCCCTCTATCCTTTTCTCCTTGACAAGTTCTGCTATCTTTTCAATCAACTTGGCTTTGTTCACCTGGTAAGGCAGGTCAGTAACAACTATCCTCTGTTTCGAATTGGACATCTGTTCTATTATTGCATTAGCCCTGACAATAATTTTGCCCTTACCGGTTTTATAAGCTTCTTTTATCCCCTGCTTTCCTACTATTGTGGCACCTGTGGGAAAGTCAGGACCCTTGATTATTTTATTAAGCTCGTCTATGGAAATGTCAGGATTATCTATTACCGCTATTACTCCGTCTATTACTTCAGCCAGGTTATGAGGCGGAATGTTTGTCGCCATTCCAACTGCAATTCCCATTGAGCCGTTTACAAGCAGATTCGGAAATCTTGACGGCATCACGACAGGTTCCATTTCACGCTCATCAAAATTAGGCTTGAAATCAACCGTGTTTTTATTAATATCCGCAAGCATTTCCATGGAAATTTTCGAAAGCCTTGCTTCAGTGTACCTGTACGCAGCGGGCGGATCCCCATCCCTGGAACCGAAATTACCGTGGCCGTCTATAAGTACATGCCTGAGTGAAAAATCCTGTGCCATACGTACCAGGCTTTCATAGACCGCCGCATCACCATGGGGGTGGAATTTACCAAGAACTTCACCGACGGTGGTGGCACACTTTCTGTAGGGTTTGTCCGGAGTAAATCCGTTTATGTACATCGCATACAATATACGCCTGTGTACCGGTTTCAATCCATCACGCACGTCAGGAAGCGCACGGTCGGCTATTACACTCATGGCATAATCAATGAATGATTTTTTCATTTCCTCTTCAATATCAACAGGTATCACTCTTTGATTTTCTATTTTGCTAACATCTGCCATTCGGTCCAACCTCTTTCTTAAGTCTTTTTAATTTTCATATGTACTTACGCAGCATTGCTTGCCTGTTTGCCCACTTGCTTTCTTATTTTAATAAACTTTTCAATGGCTGTCCACTTTTTACATCATTTTACCATAATTCATGGTTTTAAGTACACCATCCTTTGAAAATAACCTGATTATACGAATCTTTAACAAACGCCAATTGGTTTGCCCCGCATGATTTATATATTTATATAATTAATTTTTTCCCAAAATAAAGAAAAAAACCTGCGTACTACAGGTTTTATTTATTGTTCCTCCGGCATTTATATTTTCATTAATATTCGATATTCCAAAATATTC
>JAMOAC010000167.1 GCA_023621975.1 Bacillota bacterium
ATAAATACGGTGCTGGCCTGCCGGCCTTCCAGCCTTTCTGCATACATTTCAATTTCCCTTTTGAGAGCATTAAAATAGGGTCCTATTAACTTTTCCCTTCCAGCAAAGGAATTAAAGTCGCAATAAAAGCATTTTGATTTACAGAAAGGAACATGTATATACAGGCCAAGAGCCTTACTTTCATTATTATATTTATTCATATTTTAACGGTCCTATCCCTTTCCCATGGAATACATATATAGGTGAACCCGATTTCCCTAAGAATATCTTCCACTATATCAAACCCAACAGCAACATTTTCTGCATTGTGAGCATCGCTTCCCATGCTTATCCTTCTTCCGCCGTATTTGTAATACAGCCTTAAAAAATCCACATCCGGAAAAGTTGAGGATACCGGTGTATACAATCCCGATGAATTCACCTCCAGAATTTTACCGGACTTTGCACAGGTTCTTGCAAGCTCATCGTCATATTCCTTTATTGACCGTATGATTTTTTCATTCATATATTCTTCTTTCAGTGACCTCCTGTATATTCCGATGTGACCTATAACATCGAACATGTTGCTGTTTACACCTGAATGCACCTCGCTGTAATACTTTTCCAGCATGTCCAATATGGCAGCTTCAGAGTTGTAATTTTCACAATGTTTGCCATCTGATATGGAAATTCCGTCAATCATATGGACCGAACAAATTGTATATTCATATGAATAAATCCGCAGATGGTTCCTAATGTCTTCCTCTACGGATTTGGCATAGTCTATCTCAGCTCCGGCGTGAAATTCATATCCTTTGCAGCGGTATTCACGTATATTTTTCATAAATGCGTCATAATCAAAAAAACCGTATGCCCCACATTCGGGCATGAAATCAACATGTTCGGTGAATCCGATACCGCAAACCTTCCCCTTATCAATTTTCCTGGAATAATCCTCCAACGTGGATACTGCATCAGGTGAAAATGTTGTATGAACGTGTGTATCGTATTTCATTGTATCAATTTATACAGGCGTACACTCCGCATCAACTTTTGCAGATTGTACGCCTGTTGAACCTCCTTTCTTTGGCAAGAGGACAATCATTGGAAAAAGGGCAATCACTGTTCCTTTCTTTTGTGTCACGGAACTGCCTCCAGTCACATTCAGCCCCTGAGACAAGGAACCGTCCCCTGTCATACATTACGTGTCCAGCTTCAGGACACTCATAAAGGCTTCCTGTGGTACCTCCACGCTGCCTACCTGGCGCATGCGCTTCTTTCCTTCCTTCTGCTTCTCAAGAAGCTTTTTCTTCCTGGTGATGTCTCCGCCGTAACACTTTGCAAGGACATCCTTTCTGTATGCCTTGACAGTTTCTCTTGCAATAACCTTTCCTCCTATACATGCCTGTATAGGAACCTCAAACTGCTGCCTTGGTATGGTCTCCTTGAGTTTTTCAGCAATACGCCTTCCCTTGGCATAAGCCTTATCCTTGTGTACAATAAACGACAGGGCGTCCACTATCTCTCCGTTCAGCAAAATATCGAGCTTAACCAGGTCTGATTTTTTGTATCCGATAAGTTCGTAATCAAGGGATGCATAACCTTTTGTCCTTGACTTAAGGGCATCAAAAAAATCATATATTATTTCATTAAGCGGAAGCTCGTATGTCAATATCACCCTGCTTTCGTCTATATAGCTCATATCCTTGAAAATTCCGCGCCTTTCCTGGGCAAGTTCCATTATATTGCCCACATATTCGCTGGGTGACATTATGGAAGCCTTTACTATAGGCTCTTCCATATATTCTATATTCGAAGCGGGTGGCATATTGGTAGGGTTATCTATATACAGTACTTCCCCGTTTGTTTTTGTAACCCTGTAAATAACGCTTGGTGCCGTAGTTACCAGGTCAAGGTCATACTCACGTTCAAGCCTTTCCTGGATTATTTCCATATGGAGAAGCCCCAGAAAGCCGCATCTGAATCCAAAGCCAAGGGCTGCAGACGTCTCAGGCTCAAAATGCAGCGATGCATCATTCAGCTGGAGCTTTTCCAAAGCCTCCCTCAGGTCATCATACTTGGCGCCGTCTGCCGGATATATGCCGCAGAATACCATGGGGTTTACTTTTTTATAACCGGGCAGCGGTTCCTTTGCAGGATTTGATACAAGGGTTATGGTATCCCCTACCCTTGTATCCCGTACATTCTTTATGCTTGCAGTAATATATCCAACGTCCCCGGCAACCAGTTCTTCACACGGTACAAGCATTCCAGGCCTGAAATACCCTACCTCTACAACCTGGAATTCCTTTTGGGTATTCATCATCCTTATTTGATCGCCAACCTTTATCCTGCCCTCTTTAACTCTTACATACACTACCACACCCCTGTAGCTGTCATAATAAGAGTCGAATATCAGGGCCCTTAAGGGAGCGTTTTCATCACCTTCCGGATGTGGCAGCTTTGTTACTATTTGTTCCAGGACCTCATCAATATTAATGCCGACTTTAGCTGAAATAAGGGGCGCATCGGACGCATCAAGCCCTATTACTTCCTCGATTTCCTTTTTAACAACATCAGGCCGTGCGCCGGGTAGATCAATCTTGTTTATTACCGGCAGCAACTCAAGGTCATGTTCAAGGGCAAGATACGTATTGGCAAGTGTCTGTGCCTCGATTCCCTGAGACGCATCTACAACAAGCACAGCGCCTTCGCAGGCCGCAAGGCTCCTGGACACTTCGTAGTTAAAGTCAACATGCCCCGGTGTATCTATAAGATTGAATATATATTCCTCTCCGTCTTTTGCCTTATATATCATTCTTACTGCGTGTGCCTTTATGGTTATTCCTCTTTCGCGCTCCAAATCCATATTGTCAAGAATCTGGTCTTCCATTTCCCTTTTGCTTAAAACGCCTGTCTTCTCAATAAGCCTGTCTGCCAGCGTGGATTTTCCGTGGTCTATATGTGCGATTATACAAAAATTACGTATTTTCTTCTGTCTTTCACTTGCCATCAATCATTTCCTCCATACGGCAAAGAAAATAAAATGTT
>JAMOAC010000236.1 GCA_023621975.1 Bacillota bacterium
GCCTCACTGGTTCTGGGTGAGGCATTGAATGAAGATGAAAAGTTTGACCGGGTAAAAATGGCGCAGATAGCCTGTTTTGCTCTTAATACCCGAAAGAAAGGCAGTACAGAGACATTAGGTAAAATCCTTGTTGAACAGGGCGTTTTTACCGAGCAGCAGCTAAATGACGCGCGGCGATGCTGGGAACAGGATACAATATATAAATCAACCACGGTATTGATTTATGCTGTCGGCTCCGACCTGGAGTCGCAGCAGGGAAGGCTTACAAATGATTTGAAAGAAATATTGACAGCAGCACCTAAGGAGAACTGCCATGTCCTGCTGCAAACAGGCGGAACAATCCGATACCATAACGACTGGATGACAGGCAGGAAAGCCGAGAGGTTTCGCGTAACAGGAAATGAGCTGCGCAGGATTGAGTGCAGTATTAATACAAAGGCAACGGATCCTCAAACACTGGAA
Organism: Bacillota bacterium; assembly: GCA_023621975.1. The sequence goes on from JAMOAC010000236.1 coordinate 463, forward strand.
GATTTTATAAAATGGGGTGTGAGGGAAGCTCCTTCCGAGCGGTACATCCTTGTGTTCTGGGATCACGGCTACGGAATAAAGGGAGGCTTTGGATCAGATGAACTGAACGGATATAAATCAATGCCGGTATCGGAAATAAAAAATGCTATAGAAAATGCGGGAGTTTTTTTCGATATTATAGCCTTTGACGCCTGCCTGATGGGCACTGTGGAAACGGCTTATGCCCTCAGAAACCATACCAAATACCTGATTGCATCAGAGGAAGCAACTCCTGCCTGCGGTTTGTATTATACAACATGGATAGGTGCATTGGAGCGGAATCCGGCTATTAGCACGCAAAGGCTGGGAAGGGTTATCCTGGATTCCTTTATTATTCACGCAGGCATAGAAGCCAATATGCCGACGTCCTTATCCATGATGGACGTAAGGCGTACACAGGCACTTGTAGACTGCATGGTCCAATATACCGGAGATTTGGTCAACTCAGCCCGGTATTCTGAGCTGCTGGGCAAAAACGAAGGTGTTTTTGACCAGTTTGATTTACTCAGTGTCATGCAGGGTGTTCCGGAAATTACAGCAGCGGCACAGGCTCTGGCAAGCGAGGTTAGAAATACTTCTGAAGGAAGAAAGTATTGCGGTATTGCTTTATATGTCCCGGTGTATAAACCGGAGGACATGCCCTTGATGATGGTGGAATTAAAAAAATTGGATTCGGTAAATCATATCTTGAAACGCTCTACAAAAGAAATTCATAGAAAAAGATGGCTCTTCACACCCGTTCGGGTGGTGTACTCTCTTTTAAAATTTGATATTGTAATTGGTAAGATTTTGCGGCTGCATAATTAAATTATGTTAAGTCGTTTTGCAGTGCAGGTTATCTTAATTTCGCTTCAAAAACAAAATGCAACAGCAAAAGGCAGAGTGCAGTTATCTATTTATTATGTGATTTTAACCTGCTTGTTGTCAGTTTTAAACTAAAAATTTAAATCAAGTAAAAAACGGAATCAAAAAACAGCAAGCATAAGCATGATTAACAAAAAATGTTTTAACTAAAGGGGGCGTTTGAATGAGAAAGCAATTTGTGAAACGGAAAATCTCCTGTTTAATTCTTGTTGCTGTTTTGCTGGTAACGGCTATACCGGCTAACGTGTATGCGGAAAACGTATATAAATATAGATTTGTGGTGAAAACCGCAAATGAGGATAATGCAGGTACTGATGGATGGGTAAATGTAGGAGTGACGTTTTGGGACGGTACAGACTTCAATAATTATTGCGACATACCATTTTATAATGACTTCGAAAGAGATTCGCGTGATGAATATTAATTTGAAAGGAATGAAAGAATTCCATTTCCCTGGATGCTGAAAAGCGTATACGTGTGGCTTGACAGATATATAGTGCAAGATCATTGGAAGTGCGAATATGTAGAGGTATATCTGCCGTATGTTCTGGATACGCACCCATCACTAGTTGCTACTGCATATTTTAATCGCTGGATAGAAGATAATGGGGAGAGAGTATACGTAGATGTTTCTTCCCAGACAAGAAGAAAAATAACAAGTTACAACGATTATGATGGGTGGGGAGGGACTTTCTATCTCGATAACAACTCACAAAATACCATTAGTAACAGTTGGAACGGAAGAATAAAAGACCAATACTTTTCTTCATACAACCCTGTATCATACGACGATCCGCCCATTTTTGACTACAGGTTGTCACATCCCCAAATAAGCCAGGCAGACAGGAACAGGTTTCTGACATTTAGCGGGCTTACCAGTTCAGGGGCATCTATTTCCATAAAAGAAAAAGAGCTGTATAATGTTATGACCAGCAATAATATAGGGAAATTGGATTTAACGGTACGGCTGGGATTTCCAAGTCGATCAACCGATAGTTCCGGGCTTGTGGCAGAAGGAAATTATCTTTGCAGAAACAAGACTTATACCTTCTACCGTTGCGTTTTTGACCTGGGCAATGCAAGCATCAGCCAGACGCAGACCTTCAATGCGCGACCCGGCTTCAACTACCTGAATCGTACCCTTAGAAACGTAAAGATAACCATAAGCCCGACTTCAATCTACTGCGGAACCATAACCGATCAGCAAAAAAGAGACATCGTTAACAATTTTAACTGCAAGGCTACCCTGTATCTGGGCAACAACACTTCAAAGAAGCTCTGCGACATGACCTTGAAAAAGGATGGCACCAACCTTGTTTTTGAAGGCGTAGTGCCCATGGATATAGAGGGTTCTCCTAACGAAGGCTTACGGCTTCAGCTGGATAATATTTCATCAACAATAGGCGGCAAAACATATATATTACAGGACGGAACAACTTCCAAGTACTTCTACTTCACCGATTACAAGGTAGATACAGTATATCCTGCCATAAGGTTAACGGATGTTAACGGTACTGACGTTTCCATACAAAATTCCATAAAATCGGAACACAATTTCTATTTTGTAAGCAGTGAAGTCCTGTACCCGGAAAAGGATGTGGCACATACTGAAGATAATCAGCGTTATTTAAAGTATGAATTATATCAGAAGACAGGAGAAAC
>JAMOAC010000242.1 GCA_023621975.1 Bacillota bacterium
GATCGTAGTTGACAATGCAGATATCAAAAAAGCTTTAGACGAGGCGGTTGAAAACGTTAAAAAAGCTGAACAGAAATCAAACTAGATAACTGACAATAAACGGGTTATAGTACACTGTACTATAACCTGTTTATTGACTAAAAAAGATTAGTTAAAGCATAGTACAAAATTAATGGGAGATTAGGATGTGAAAGAATGATAAAAAAATTAATTGCCGGTAGGACAAATAGAGAGAATTTGGCAGGGTACCTGTTCATATCTCCCTGGCTTATTGGCTTCATTGTTTTATTAGTCGGCCCGTTTATATATACTTTCTACCTTTCATTTACAAATTGGGACATGCTTTCAGCCCCTGAGTTTATTGGTGGGCGAAATTACATTGACCTGTTTACCGATGACCTGTTTAAACAGTCATTGATTGTAACGGTAAGATTTGTCGTATCAAGTGTTTCTATTTCCCTGATTCTCTCATTGGCATTAGCTGTTTTGTTAAATTCAAATTCAAAAGTAATGTATTTTTTTCGAACGATTTTTTATGTTCCGTCCGTAGTTTCCGGAATTGCCGTCGCTATAGTCTGGTCATGGATATTTAGCACTGATTTTGGAATAGTTAATTATGCTCTTTCGCTTTTAGGAATCAAAGGGCCGAATTGGCTGGGTGACCCCAAATATGCTCCCTGGGCGTTTGTAATTATTATGTGTACTACATTTATAGGGGCGCCGATGATCATATTTGTCGCAGGTTTACAAAATATACCAAAGTATTTATACGAATCTGCCGACATCGACGGTGCCAACTCCGTACAGAAATTTTTCAAGATTACATTACCTACTCTCAGCCCAATAATTTTGTTTAATACCATTACGATGATTATAGGGGCATTTCGTACATTTGTTCAGGCATATACCCTGGCAGGAAAGGACGGAAGCCCTAACCATTCACTGTTATTTTTCGTAATGTACCTTTATAAAACAGCTTTTCAAAATATGGACATGGGTTCGGCTTCTGCCATGGCATGGGTATTTTTCCTGATTGTTTTTGTATTGACTGTCATTATACTGAAGTCTTCTTCAAAATGGGTACATTATGAAGACGGTGGGAGGTAGGGAAATATGAAGAAGAATTTAATGAAAAGACTTGTAACATGCTTCAGGTGGATTTTGCTTGTATTGCTTTCTGTTATATTTATATTCCCATTCTACTGGATGTTCAGCACTTCCATAAAAATGGGAAAAGATATTTTTGCCTTTCCACCGAAGCTTTTTCCGTATCCGTTTAGTTTTAAGCATTATGTTGAAGCATGGAATATGCAGAACTTTAACCTTTATTTGTTTAACACAATAATGATAGTTTTTTTTAATATAATTTTTGCAGTTGGTTCATCCGCAATTGTGGCATATGGTTTTGCACGTATTAAATTTCGTGGAAGGGAAGCTTTATTTCTTCTTGTACTTGCAACAATGATTATACCTACTGAAGTACTGATAATTCCCCAATATCTTGAGTTTAAGTATTTAGGCTGGCTTAATAAACATATATCCTTAATAGTACCTGCTTTATTCGGCAATGCATTCTATATATTTTTAATCAGGCAATATCTGAAAGGTATTCCAATTGAACTGGATGAGGCTGCAACTATCGACGGGTGCAACAAATTTCAGGTTTTTTACAAGATACTTTTACCGCTCACAGTGCCTGTATTAACAACTTGCGTTGTGTTCCAATTCATGGGTTCATGGAATGATTATATGGGACCGCTTATTTATTTGCAGACGAGGGACAAATGGACATTATCTCTTGGAATAGCTTCGCTGAACAGCGAGCAGTTATACAGTTCGGTAAACTGGGGGCATAGAATGGCAATGGCCACAATATTCTCGATATTTCCTCTATTAGTGTTCTTTCTGGCTCAGGAAAAACTCATCGGAGGAATTTCAACTACAGGGATTAAGGGGTAATCAATATACGGAGTTTTTAAGCATAAGCAATATACAAGTGTAAATATATTAAATCAAGTCAATAATGTGGAAATGCTGATTAAGTAAGGGTAAGTTAGTGGAATGCTGATTAAGGAGGAATTTAATGGTTAATGTGAAAATAAACCAAAAAGCTCCAAAAGCCAAAATAATTGCGGATTTTTCCAAAAGTGAGAAGAATCAGCTTGTAAAATCCAAATTTGGAGTTTATATATGCACTTATGTTTCGCTGGATCGCATGCTTAGGGACATAAAAATACTGCATGAGTTAAAGCCCTGCGGGCTCAGGTATGACCCGGGATGGGGATTCGGCAATGATGACAGGCTGAATTCTCCAAGGGAATTCAACGCTCCGCAGATATCCGGGACAAAGGATAACCTGAAAATTGTTTTCAGTTGCTTTGACAAACTTACAGAGGTGTTATATAAGGAAAATATAGACATAATGTATGTTCATGCTTACAACCCGATTCCACTGCAGAATGATACTTCCAAAACTTCCGGAAAGCTTAATGAAAACCTTAATATGTACAGCAACTGGAATACAAAGCCTAATGACATGGAAGCATGGGAAAAAGTGAACTATGAATACGCAAGGCATTGGAAGGAAAAAGGCTGGAAGGTTAAATACTATGAAATATGGAATGAGCCCGACTTGCAGCCCGTGTTTTTTACAGGCACGAAGGAAGACTATTTTGAGATATACAAATACGGCGCATTAGGGGTAAAAAGAGGCGATCCTGATGCCCTGGTAGGCGGCCCTGCAATATCATTTGATACAACATGGATAGAACCCTTTCTGGACTATGTAAAAGAAAACGACCTTCCGCTAGACTTTTTTTCTTACCATGTATACGGCGATCCTGAAGAGAAAATCGCGGAGATACAGGAAATATTAGGCTGTAGGCCGGAACTTGAAAACAAGGAAATATTAATAACGGAATTCAATTCTTTTGTGCCTGCAACGGAAGATTTTACAACAAACGGCAGGATAGAAAGATTTACTGCTGCTTCACGTATGCTGCATGATTTTAAGTTTT
>JAMOAC010000091.1 GCA_023621975.1 Bacillota bacterium
TTTTGCTTATAATAATTGCTTTTTTAATTGCCGGTCTGTTCGAAACCTTTGTCGTTCCTTTCATTTTTAGGACGCTGTTTGTTAATATCTTTTTGGACAAAGAGATTAGCCATCTTATGTTGAATAGATCATTTGTTCTTTGATAAAATATTCTATGACTCTGTATATTTGTGTGCCACTAAAGGGATATACTGGTCAAGCCATTTTGAAAAACTCGGATTGAGGTGTCTGATAATGCATAACAGGATTGCTGAATTCATAAAAGACAGAACAGATATACAGCCGGTTATAGGATTAATTTTAGGCTCCGGTTTGGGCGATATTGCAAAAGCCATAGAAACACCTGTTTACATCAATTACCGGGATATTCCAGGGTTTATGGATACTACAGTAGAAGGCCATGTGGGCAGATTTGTTGTCGGAAAGTGTAAAAATAAGAATATAATAGTCATGCAAGGGCGTTTTCATTATTATGAAGGATACGGGATGGAGCAGGTTATCCTCCCTGTCAGGGTCATGAGAAGGCTGGGGGTGGCAATTTTAATAGTTACCAATTCTGCTGGAGGAGTGAATCCCTGCTTTTCACCTGGAGAGCTGATGGTTATACAGGATCACATCAATATGACGGGAGTTAATCCATTGAGAGGAGAGAATGCCGATGATTTGGGACCCCGGTTTCCCGATATGACCTATGCCTATGATCCCGGGCTGCGCAGCCTTGCTTTTAATAAAGCCGGGGAAATGGGAATAAGTCTGCGGCAGGGAATTTATGCCATGATGCCGGGACCCAGCTATGAGACACCTGCTGAAATAGCCATGTTAAGAAAGTTGGGGGCTGATGCAGTAGGAATGTCCACAGTACCTGAGGTAATAGCTGCTGTGCATGCCGGGATGAAAGTGATGGGGATTTCCTGCATTACTAATATGGCTGCCGGTATTCTGGACAAACCACTGACCCATGAGGAAGTGGTTAAGACAGCATCTAAGGCGGCCGATTGCCTTACACAACTTTTGTTAAGCATTATTCAGGATATAAAACTGACATAGATATATTGAAACGTATAACCCTCCTATACAATGGAAAACATAATCACAGGTGACATTCTTTATCATAGGAGGGATGATATTGGCTAACTTTAAACGTATTGTACTTCCCTGGATGCTTACAGTATTTTTAGTGTTGTCTATGCCTGTTGGTGTGACAGCATTTACCGAATCGGAGACGGAGTTACCTTTTGACATACGAGCCAAATCGGCTCTTTTAATGGATTATGAGACCGGTACAATTTTGTATGAAAAAAATTCCCATGAAAAACGTCCTATGGCAAGTATAACCAAAATTATGACACTTTTGCTGGCGATGGAAGCGCTCGAGGATGGAAGGTTAAGCTTGGATGATACCATAAACGTCAGCGAGCATGCTGCCAGTATGGGGGGGTCTACCGTTTTTCTGGAAGCTGGTGAAACATTTCCCGTTTCTACTATTCTGGAGGCAATTATTGTAGCTTCTGCTAATGACGGCAGCGTTGCTTTGGCTGAGAAAATCAGCGGCAGTCACGAAGCATTTGTAAAAAAAATGAACCAGCGGGCACAGGAACTGGGAATGAAGAATACTCATTTTTCCAACTGTACTGGTTTGCCTGCTGAGAACCATTATACAACCGCCTATGATATAGCCATTATGAGCCGGGAGCTTCTTAAATATCCGGAGTTCTTTAAATGGAGTACAATCTGGCTTGATTATATGAGAGACGGTGAAACCATGCTGGTCAATACAAACAGGCTGGTAAGGTTTTATGAGGGATGCGATGGCATAAAAACCGGGTATACTGACGAGGCAGGACACTGTATATCGGCCAGTGCAAAACGTGGAAATCTCAGGTTAATATCGGTTATACTGGGTGCTCCGAGTTCCCAAATCAGATTTGATGAGGCCAGAAAGCTGATGGACCATGGATTTGCAAACTATGATTCGGTATCAGTGGTGAAGAAAGATCAGGTTATTGAAAAAGAAATACCGGTAGTAGGAGGTAAAAAAAGCAGTATTAATGGGCTGGCCGGTGATAACCTGTCGGCACTGTTAAAAAAGGAGGAACCAAAGGAGTTTCAGCGGGAGGTTGAGATACAGCAACCGTTAAAAGCGCCTATAGAGAAAGGGCAAAAGATCGGGGTTCTGACGGTAAAAAACAATGGAAAGAAGATAGGTGAAATTAATATAATTGCGGGGGAAACGGTGGAAGGTGCAGGTGTACTGGATTATTTCAGCAAGATATTTGATAACTGGGTAAAAAAAAATAAAAGCGATAGGCAGGATGCTTAAGTCGCTCGGTTTTAAACCCCGTTAGTTTTCGGTTTTTATGCGTTATAAAGTATATGCCTACAATAAAATGGATCGATATATGAAATATGGTGATCGTTCTCAATATCGATCCATTTATTTTTTGCATATACTTCATGAAGTATAAACTCCAAATTTAAACATGACAGGAATATCGAAAATAAAATTATAAGGGGTTACATAACAACAGGAAATAATGTACAATGTTTTTAGATAATTGATATAGTACAATTTCTAGTAAAGGATACAAAATATAGAATGATGACGGAGGAAATTTAAATGCGTAACAACCTGATAGAGATATTGTTAAGCGTGCCAGCGGTGTTTTTGGCCATGTCATTTCATGAATTTGCCCATGCATACAGCGCCTATCTTCTCGGAGATTCTACCCCAAAAAATATGGGCAGGCTTACCCTTGATCCCCTCGCCCATGTGGACTGGCTTGGTTTTATAATGTTTGCATTGTTTGGTTTTGGCTGGGCAAAACCTGTACAGGTTAATCCTTCTAATTTCAGAAACAGGAGATCGGGGAAAATTATCGTTTCATTGGCAGGATCTGCCGGCAATATAATATTGGCCATTCTTACCCTTATAGTGCTGATTCTTATTCAATTGTTTGTGGATAATCTGGGTATTCTATGGAATATAGTAGTCAGAATAATATACCTGAATAT
>JAMOAC010000321.1 GCA_023621975.1 Bacillota bacterium
GCGGCAGATGCAATGGGTATCAATACGACAAAGTACAAGGTTACTGCATTTATTATCGGAGCATTCTGTGCCGGAATTGCAGGAGCTTTGTATGCTTCCTACTTCTATTTCCTGAAGCCCAACATTTTTGATTTCCTGAAGTCGGTTAATGTTCTTGTTATCGTGGTGCTGGGAGGTATGGGAAGCATATCCGGTTCAATTTTTGCAGCCGTATTTTTGGAGGTCATCTCTACGCTATTGCAGTCATTTTCTGAACTGCGAATGGTTATATATGCATTGCTGCTGGTTGTTATTATGATTTTCCGTCCGCAGGGCTTAATGGGAACAAAGGAAGTCAGCTTTTCAGTCTTTAACAGGCTGGGTGGAAATGTTAAATCCGGTATCAGCAAGCTGGAGCAACGTTTTAAGTCTAAGAAAGGAAGGGTTTAGGTTATGTCCGTAATTTTAAATATAGAGAAATTAACTAAATCCTTTGGAGGCTTAACTGCCGTATCAAATGTAAATATTCAGCTGGAGCAGGGAGAGTTGGTTGGGTTAATAGGGCCAAACGGTGCCGGAAAAACAACCGTGTTCAATCTGCTGACAGGTGTTTATGTGCCGAGTGCCGGTACTATCACGCTTTTCAGGGACGGTAAAAAGATAGCCCTGCAGGGATTAAAGCCATATAAGGTATGCAAGGCCGGCGTGGCCAGAACGTTTCAGAATATAAGGCTGTTTAAGGATTTGACAGTGCTTGACAATGTGCGTATAGCCATGAACAAGAATGTTAAATACGGATTGGTATCCGGTTTCCTGCATTTGCCGTCTTACTACAGGGAAGAAAGGGAACTGACTGAAAAGAGTATTGAACTTCTTAAAATTTTCGGGCTTGAAGATAAAAAAGACGAATACGCGAAGAATCTTCCGTATGGTGAACAGCGACATCTTGAGATTGCACGAGCTCTTGCGACAAATCCTATCCTGTTGTTGCTTGATGAACCTGCAGCAGGAATGAACCCTGCAGAGACGGCAAGGTTGACGGAGCTTATCAGTTGGATCAGGGAAAAGTTCAACTTGACTATTTTACTGATTGAGCACGATATGTCACTGGTTATGAAAATTTGCGAGCGCATATATGTTCTGGATTATGGTATGGTGATAGCCAACGGGACTCCGGATGAAATTAAAACAAATAAGCGGGTAATAGAGGCTTATTTAGGAGAGGATGTTAGTAATGCTTGAAATTAAAAATATTGATGTACATTATGGAGTTATCCATGTACTAAAGGGTATTTCATTTGAAGTAAACGATGGGGAAATAGTTACATTGATAGGTGCCAACGGTGCGGGCAAAACAACAACATTGCGTACCATTTCAGGCTTAAAAAAGCCTACAAGCGGTACAATTTTGCTTGATGGAGAGGATATTACCTCAATTTCCGCCCAGGAAAGGGTTAAAAAAGGTATCTCCCATGTTCCTGAAGGTCGGCGGATTTTTCCGGACCTGACGGTGCTTGAAAATCTTGAATTGGGCGCATATCTCCGCAAGGACAAGGAAGGGATTTCCAGGGATTTAAAAATGGTTTATGAACGTTTTCCAATTCTTGCAGACAGGAAAAAACAGCTGGCAGGTACTTTGTCCGGAGGAGAACAGCAGATGCTTGCCATAGGGCGCGCACTGATGAGCCGTCCGAGGATCCTGTTTCTGGATGAGCCTTCCATGGGTCTTGCTCCTTTTCTGGTTCAGGAAATTTTTAACATAATAAAAGACATAAACCAAAATGGAACCACAATTCTGCTGGTTGAACAAAATGCAAGCATGGCACTGCAAATTGCTGACCGCGCCTATGTTTTGGAAACGGGATCCATTGTTCTTTCCGGGACAGGAGCTGAATTAATGCAGAGCGATGAAATTAAAAAAGCATATTTAGGAGGGTAGAATTATGTTTGTAAGGAACAAAATGACCACAAACCCATTCACAATTTCTCCTGACGCAACCATTCCGGAGGCACACGAGATAATGGAGGACATTTTGCATGCTTCCCCCTCAAAAGCGACTGCATTCAGCATCGGAGAGATTACTTACCTGCTGTCCAAGACGAAAATCAGCCAAATAATGTCCAAGAACCCCATCACCATTTCTTCAAATGCTCTCCTGGAAGAAGCGGCAATATTAATGAGGGATAATGACATCAGCTTTTTACCGGTAGTTGACAATAACAAGCTGGTAGGGATCATTACTGCAACGGATATTTTCGATTCCTTTATCGATTTGCTGGGATTTCGTGAAACGGGTACAAGGCTTACCATCGAAGCGGTTGATGAACCGGGCATAATGTCCAACCTTACCAGCATTATCGGTAAATTCGGGGTTAACATTACTCACGTGGCAGTGTATCGTGGCGCCAGTGGTAAAAGTGCCATAGTAATAGGAATAAATTCCTTCAATACGGAAGAAATTGAAAAATCCATCGAAGAACAAGGGTTTAAGATTTTGTACAAACTGCAGAACAAATAGATAATGTTTGCATAAATATAAATTTAGTTATATAATAATGAAAAAATTCATGAAAAAACAAGAGAAAGGCTTGGGGTGGACTTTTTTGCTGTTCTGAGGGTTATCTGAGGGCCAAGCAACCGACCCCAGGTACTGTGAAAATTCGGGGGAGGAAAATTATGGAAGGAAGTACACAAATCCTGATCGCCATGGTGCTATATATAGCCGTGGTTATAGTTATTGGTTTGTTTTATGCGAAACGTGCAAATGAGAGCTCAGACAATTATCTGATCGGAGGCAGAACATTGGGCCCGTGGGTTACCGCCATGGGAGCTGAGGCTTCAGACATGAGCGGATGGCTTCTTATGGGGCTGCCGGGAGTGGCATACTGGTGCGGGCTGAGCGATGCGGCATGGACTGCAATAGGGCTTGCAATAGGTACATATATAAACTGGCTGCTGGTTGCCAAGAGAATCCGCGTATATTCCCATATCAGCGGAAACTCAATAACAATTCCTGATTTTTTCAGCAACAGGTTCAAAGAAAAAAATAAGGTAATAATGACGATAGCAGCACTTTTCATTCTGGTGTTTTTCAGCGTTTATGCTTCAAGCTGCTTTGTTACGACAGGCAAACTTTTCAGTACATTGTTTGGCGCTGAATACACGTATATGATGATTGCAGGTGCTTTGTTTGTTATTTTTTATACATTTATCGGAGGATTTCTGGCCGAAAGCGCGTCAGATTTTATGCAGGGTCTTGTAATGGTTTTTGCACTGTCAGTTGTATTGATAACCGGTATTAGCACTGCAGGCGGAATTTCAGCAGTTATTGAAAATGCAAAGTCCATACCTGGGTTTTTTGAGTTCTTTGGTATCGCCCAGCCTACGGTTGTAGACGGAGTTCAGCAGATAGGAGACGCCGGCAAGCCGTTATTCGGAGCCCGGGGAGAATATGGCTTATTAACCATTATTTCAACCATGTCATGGGGCCTGGGTTATTTTGGAATGCCTCAGGTTTTATTAAAATTTATGGCTATCAAGAATCCGTCTGAAGTAAAGATTTCAAGAAGGATTGCGACAGTATGGGTCATTATTTCACTTACGGCGGCTGTAGCAATTGGAATTATAGGCAGAGTTCTGTATCCTGATGCTTTTCTTACGCGAAGCTCTGCAGAGAAAATATTTGTTTTGATGTCCACCAACTTTTTTGTACCCATATTCGCGGGAGTAGTCATGGCAGGTATCCTTGCTGCAACTATCAGTTCGGCTGATTCATACCTGCTTATTGCTGCTTCGGCATTTTCAAAAAACATATATAAAGGGATAATGAAAAAAGATGCTTCTGATAAAAAGGTGCTGGTTTTATCAAGAATAACGCTGATTGTAATAGCCATTATTGCAATAATCATTGCATTGGACGAAGACAGTGTCATTTTTAACGTGGTATCCTTTGCCTGGGCAGGTTTTGGTGCTACATTCGGACCTCTGATGCTGTTCTCACTGTTCTGGAAGAGAACGACAAGAGCCGGGGCAATTGCAGGTATGATAGTAGGGGGCGGAATGGTTTTCGTATGGTATTATCTGATCAAGCCCCTGGGAGGAATTTTCGGAATTTATGAACTGCTTCCTGCCTTTGTACTGTCCTGCATAGCAATATATGTAGTGTCGCTGTTGACTAAAGAGCCGCCAAAGGAAGTACAGGATGAATTTGATGAGTATATTATGTTGACTAAATCGTAAAGTTGGTGTTAAATTAAGTGTCGATATATTTGCCAGCGGGTAATCATGGGATTGCTCGCTGGTTTTGTTTTAATAAATAATAATTGCATATGCAAATGGATTTTGATATTCTATTGATAGATATTTCTCATAATCGCGTGAATATTATAAACAATATATCATCATCCAGTATGTCGAGACATCGGGAGTGGGGCTTTACATCAAAATCCTATGATGTAAAGGGGAGTATAGATAGTTTGCTTAAATTCAAGTCCAATAATATGTCACTTAGAAGCAAAATATTGATATTAAATTTGCTGGTATTAACGATGTCCCTGTCCGTTCTCGGATACATCTCAAGCAGCATTGCAAGCGACGCAATTATCGAAAGTGCTAAAAAAAGTTCTACAAGGGAACTGCAGCTTATTGATTCAAACCTTAATACAATGATTCACAGCATAGAGGACTATTCAAAATTGATCGCTTCTGATGAAAAAATCCAGGAACTGGTTATGAAGATTTATAAAGAGATGCATGAGAATAACGGGAATATTAACAGGGTAATAATCAGGCCGGAGATGTCCAGGATCTTAAGCAATATAGTTTCACCAAACACAATGATTATTGCATCTGCAGTATATGTAGACAAGCAGTTGGTTTTCAGCGATATTAATATTGATGATTACAGCAGTCAGCAAATAATTACGGAAGAATTCCTTGACGCGGCATTTGAAC
>JAMOAC010000074.1 GCA_023621975.1 Bacillota bacterium
ATGAAGGACTTGATTATGAATATTTCAGGAAACTGGTTGACCAGAGGTTCTCAGCGCTTAAGCAAAGAATTGACATGCTCGAGCCGGAAGACGTTACAGAGGAGCTGTTTGAGTATTATGCGCTTTGTGAGCTCTTAGGTATCAAGCCCCAAAAAATCAGTAAGGAAAAGCTCAGGGATGAAAACCGGAAACTTTTCGAGCAGTATACCGAGAAAAAGAAGGAAGATTACGTTTATCAAAACCTTATGGAAGTTTTTGAGGAACTTAACCTGAACGTGGTTGATGAAATGGAACTGGATGGCTTGCCTGGCCAAAAAGTAATCGATGAAGCGCTTCCGGACTGCTCGATATTTATGAGCATGGACGGCAGCGGTATAATATTCGAGACGGTTGCAGAAGTGGAAGCACCGGACTCACTTTCATCCTCCAAGAAAGCCATGATTGAGGAATCCGCGCGCAAAGTTTGCCAGAAACATTTGACGATCATCCAAAAAATGCAGGAGCGCGGCATTTATTTCACAATAGAGTGTGAAGAAAAACCGGATGCGGAAAGAATTCGTAAAATAAACAAGAAGCATTCCGGAAAAATTGTGACGGGAAGGAAACAGGAACGGTACCTTGAGAGGTGATTGGATGGCATTTTACAAGTTATGTGATTGCGGCGTAAAAAACACGTTTGAACACCCTGGCCTTGCCCCTCGCAAATGTAAGAACTGCGGCCGCAGTCTTTTACAGATTTCAGCCGTTAACGAAGATTTGGAGGAGGAACAGGAAGAAAGGGTTGAAGAAACTTTCGCTGAGGATTTGTCGCCGGATCGGTTTTATTATAGCCTGGATGCACTGGACGGATCGGGGAGTATAGTCATCCCGCCTTCCGGCGGAATTGTTGGCAGAAATGCCCTTGGCGCAGAAATTCTTGCAAAGGATCTTGCAGTCAGCCGTGAACATATCAAGGTAACATACCGGGGAAGGATTGGTCTTATTATTGAGGATATAAGCAGGTATGGTACATATATCAACGATGGAAAAATGGTCAAAGGGACAAGGAGGTTTGTCCGCGAAGGAGACATAATAAGGCTCTATGATTTTAAACTAGCAGTACGCAGGCATGAGGAGGATTAAAATGGCGCTGGAATTGCCAAAATGGCACAAGGATGTTGAAATATATGAAAATATAAAAACTGCTTTCATAATTGAAGGTAATGTTCACGATTTGCAGGCCTGGGTCTATCCTGAAGAAAATTTGTGTGAACATGTAACCTTGAATGAGTACCTGTACAGGTACCTGGATGGGGAAGGCTACGATGTCATTGTCTTTTACAACAAGATTGACGGATTTCATAATCCTTATTCAAGGGCCGGAATAAAGAAATTTTTTGAAATAGCGAAAACAAGCGCTGAAACCTGCAAATCCTTTGTATCGGCAACAACAGCAATGAGAACGGCGCTTGAAAATGTGGAAACCCCGGTTGCAATCGTATTTGACATGGTTAATACAACCATTTCGTCCCCTGATATGCTTTCGGAAACCGAACTGGAATGCCTCACGAGGCTGTTCCTGGCATCAAAAAAGAGGAAACAGGCTATCAGCTCAAAGAACAGCCGCCTTCTCACGAACCTGGTGTTTTACATTGTAGAAAAAATCAATGACCTGCCCGCATGGTTTTACATCAATAACCCGTTCATAAAAAATGTTTCAATATCCAAGCCCGACAGGGAACTTAGAAGAAGCTACATCTCAAACAACATGTCGGTGTTTTACGACTATGAGTCCCTGTCAGGGGATGAACTTCAGAAAGCTATCGATGAGATAAGCAACCTGACGGAAGGCTTTTCAAATGTTGAAGTTTTCGGAGTGCTCTCTCTTTGCGAGCAGCGCGGGATTTCCGCCAAAAAGGTACGGGAAGCAGTTAACCTCTTCAAATACGGTGAAAGGGAAAGCTACTGGGACAAGCTTGACCATTCCATAATTGAAAACGCAGAAAAAATCTTGACGCGCAGGGTCAAGGGCCAGCCCAAAGCAATTTCAAAGGTGGTAGATATTCTTAGCCGTGCCTGTTGCGGGCTGTCAGGCATCCAGGGAAGTGCAACCGGAAAGCCGAAAGGAATACTCTTTTTTGCCGGTCCTACGGGTACAGGCAAGACTGAGCTGGCAAAAGCAATTGCTGAATTAATTTTCGGAGACGAAAAATTCGTTACCCGTTTTGATATGAGCGAATATCAGCAAAGCCATTCAGATCAGAAGCTACTCGGGGCGCCTCCGGGATATGTTGGGTATGGTGCCGGAGGGCAGCTCACAAATGCTGTTAAGGAAAAGCCATTTTCTGTTTTACTTTTTGACGAAATAGACAAGGCTCACCCGTCTATTTTGGATAAGTTCCTCCAGATTTTGGAGGACGGCCGCATGACAGATTCAACCGGTGAAACGGTCTACTTCTCAGAGACCCTGATTATTTTCACCAGCAATCTCGGCATGATGAATGTCGATGCAACAAGAGGCATCAGGTACCAAAACATAACCATTGACATGCCTTATTCTGAAATCGAAGAGAAAGTTCTGGCCTCCATAAAGAATTTCTTTACTTATGAAATCGGCAGGCCGGAATTACTGAACCGCATAGGCAACAATTTTGTTGTATTTGACTTCATCCGGGAAGGTGTGGTTGATGAAATCCTCCAGAGCCAGGTTTCCAAAATCAAGAAGAATTTGCTCGAGGAAAAGAATATTACTCTTGAATTGTCAGGCGAGTATTACTCACAGCTTTATGACAGGGCAAAAAGCAATATTGTCAATGGTGGCCGCGGAATAGGCAATATAGTTGAGAGCTTCCTGATCAATCCCCTTTCACGTATTCTTGTCATGAAGCATATTGACAAAGGCTCTGTTTTAGAGATAACTGGTTTGAATGAAGACGGTTCTCTTTCCTGCAATATAAAGCCTGCTGGCCAAGCGCAGGCAACCCGTTAATTTTATGATTATATTTTATTATTGTGGTGGCTATACAGGACAGGTATAAATATAACAAAGGATGAATTAATCTTTTAATGGTCGTTGACAAATTAAATTTTCGCAACATATAATTAAAATGGCTGAACAATGGCGTTCATAATATATAATGCAGCCAGTTAATACCGATCTTGTCAACTGTTCGATTAACTGTATGCATTATATGATGAATGCTTTTTTATTTTTTAAGAGATTTTAGATAATCCGAGTTGCCTGGTTGGGGCGATTTGGCTGAAAGTGTAGTTGTTGAATAGATAGTAGACGAGTTGCTGTATATATGAAAAGAATAATTTGATATAATAGTGAATAAAGTGAATTGGAGGGTTGAGCAATGATAACCACGGTCGAAGAGGTTTTGGAATTTATAAAGGAGAATGATGTAAAATTTATCCGCCTTTCTTTTTGTGACTTGTTTGGCAACCTTAGGAATATTTCGATTATGCAGGATGAATTACCACGTGCATTCGAATATGGTATCCCTTTTGATGCACACGCAGTAAGCGGCTTTACGGATATAACAAAATCAGATTTATTACTGTTTCCTGATCCATCAACTCTGGCCGTTTTACCCTGGCGTCCCCAGCAGGGCAGGGTGGTGCGTTTTTACTGCACCATAAGAAATCCGGACGGAAGCATTTTCTGGGGGGATACAAGGGAGATTCTCAGGTCTGTTGTGAATAAAATCGGGCAAAAAGGGTATTCCTGCATGATTGGCGCTGAGTGTGAGTTCTATCTTTTTTTAAACGATGAAAAAGGCGAACCCATTACCGTTCCTTTTGACAGTGAAGGATATTTGAATATTTATCCTCTTGATAAGGGTGAAAATATAAGGCGTGAAATTTGTATCTGCCTGGAGGAAATGGGAATCAAACCTGAAACATCTCATCATGAACGGGGGCCCGGACAAAATGAGATAGATTTCAAATTTTCTGACGCTGTTAGCAGCGCGGATAACCTCATTACCTTTAAACAGGTGGTAAAGAGTATTGCTGCAAGAAATGGCCTGTTTGCTTCTTTTGCCCCCAAACCATTGCCTGACAAAAGCGGAAGTGGGCTTCATATAAACTTATCACTTATGCAGAACGGGAAAAACGTGTTCAGGTTAGGGGATAAGGAACACTCAAAAGTAGCTGAATCTTTTGTTGCGGGCGTACTTGAGAAAATATCGGAAATAACTGCATTTTTAAACCCTATTCCGAATTCTTACGAACGTCTTGGCGTTTGTGAAGCGCCAAAGTATGTGTCATGGTCATATGGCAACCGTTCACAGCTTGTACGCATTCCTGTTGCAAATAATGAAGAGAGAATGCGTATGGAGCTCAGATCCCCCGATCCTGCAACAAATCCATATATTGCCTTTGCACTTGTGATTGCTGCAGGGTTTTATGGAATAGAAAATAGCCTGACGTTACCTGAAAGCATAAATGTGGATCTTTATGATGTTGATGAAAGCATAATCGGTACATTACCGCGCCTTCCCGAAAATCTGGGATATGCTTTAAGACTTGCTGAAAAATCAGACTTTGTAAAAAGTGTACTGAATGAACAGATTATTAGAAACTTTATTAATTTAAAAAATATTGAATTACAAACTTTTAACAAGGCTACCAATAAGATAGAATATTTTTATCAGAACTATTTTAAATTAATTTAACAGGTAACCTCGTTGATATGTTTAAGCCAGGTAAAGGTGAAACTCAATGGACAGTGCACTTATTATATCATATTCTAAAAATATAGCCGAAAGTATTGCTGAAATGTTGAAACAGGCATCAGTGATAAATATCACCACCGTATCCAATGGCGGGGAAGCCAGGAGAATGTTGATAGAAAAAGATTTTGATTTGTATATTATCAATACGCCATTGCCGGATGAATTTGGTGACAGGCTTGCATTAAGTATTGCTACAAAAGGCATTAGTGTGGTGATTTTAATAGTAAAAACTGAATTATTTGATGAGGTTTCAGAAAGAGTTGAAGATTATGGTGTTATTACTGTAGCAAAACCCATAAGCAAGCATTTATTTTGGAATGCCCTGAAACTGGCTGTTGCTACATATAAGAGGATTAAAGTGTTTCATGATGAAAATAAAAAGCTTGCACAAAAGATAGAAGACATACGTATTATTGACAGGGCCAAATGTGTTTTGATTTCACTTTTTTCATTAACCGAGCCCGAAGCACATAGATATATTGAAAAAAAGGCAATGGACATGAGAATAACGCGAAGAAAGGTTGCGGAGGAAATATTAAAGATGTACAGCAGTTGAACGCTTCAACGCATAACACATCCTTTTTTTATCGCGGGATACATATATCTGCCGGATCAGGCATGGAGCTCTTATGAGAAGAAGTGTTGGCCAGGCAACACCTGAAAATTCAACAGGTTGACCAAGGTCAAAAAATGTAGATATGTTGACAGTAAGGTAAAAAATTGATATAATGACCAAGATAAACAAAGGTGTTTATCAGAGCATTGGTAGAGTACCATTGCCTTGGTAGGCATTTTTTTTATGTTCAACGGGAGGTATTACTATGTCCTATACAATGAGAGTGATTGATCAAGTTATCAAGAAGAATCCAAATGAACCTGAATTTCATCAGGCAGTTATCGAGGTACTCACATCACTGCAGCCCTTTGTAGATGCGAATCCGGAATATGAAAAGGCAGGTATTCTTGAGAGACTGTGTGAACCAGAGCGTATAATTATCTTTCGAGTTCCATGGGTTGACGATTCCGGAAAAGTACATGTAAATAAAGGCTACAGGGTTCAATTCAATAGTGCCATTGGCCCGTATAAAGGTGGCCTGCGTTTTCACCCCAGCGTTTCTCTAAGTATTATGAAGTTTTTAGGTTTTGAACAGGTTTTAAAGAATTCGCTGACAGGGTTGCCTATAGGGGGAGGAAAAGGTGGATCAGATTTTGATCCGAAAGGCAAATCAGAACGGGAAATCATGGCCTTCTGCCAGAGTTTTATGACAGAGCTGTATCGCCATATCGGAGAAGATACAGATGTTCCGGCAGGAGATATAGGTGTTGGTGAACGTGAAATCGGATATCTTTATGGGCAGTACAAACGCATAACCAATTCGTTTAGCAGTGTACTTACAGGAAAAGGACTGTCATACGGTGGTTCATTGATCCGAAAAGAAGCTACAGGCTACGGTCTGGTTTATTTGCTGGATGAAATGCTTCGTCAGCATGGAAGCTCTGTTGAAGGTAAAACTGTTGTCATATCGGGTGCGGGTAATGTTGCTATTTTTGCCGCTGAAAAAGTACAGCAGTTAGGCGGAAAAGTAGTTGCTTTGTCCGATTCGAATGGATTTGTATATGACCCTGAGGGCATTGATCTCGATGTCGTAAAAGAGATAAAACTGATAAATCGTGCGAGAATTTATGAATATATTAAATACCGCAAGCAAGCAATTTATACTGAAGGCAGAGGTATTTGGAACATTAAATGCGACATAGCTCTTCCTTGTGCGACACAGAATGAACTGAACGAAAATGACGCAAAGGAACTGGTAAAAAACGGATGTTTTGCAGTTTGCGAGGGTGCAAATATGCCATCTACTATGGAAGCAATTAAAGTATTCCAGCAGAACAAAGTATTATTTGTACCTGGAAAAGCCGCAAATGCCGGAGGTGTTGCGGTATCTGCACTGGAAATGAGCCAGAATGCTATGAGAACTGCATGGTCTGCTGAAGAAGTAGATAGAAAGCTCAAAGAAATAATGACTAATATTTACAACAACATTTCCAGTGTTGCAGAGGAATTTGGACATAAAGACAACTTTGTTGTTGGAGCGAATATTGCAGGATTTATAAAAGTAGCGAAAGCCATGCTAAGTCAAGGCATAGTTTAATTTAAATCCTGCGGAACATTGGAGGAAGCCTATCATGGCTTATTGGCCTGCCGGATGTTCAGGAAGTGTGGTTCAAAAATTACGCAAAAGTAGAAACAGGGAAATTGCAATAAATAGCCAGACCCTGGCAAGGGCCTGGCTTTGCTTTATTCAAATTCCTTTATTCAGTCTCTTTTATTTCAGTTTCTCCTCTTTCCGAAGTTTTGCGTGGAATAACTGCCTGATACTCCTACCCCGAGTTCGTCACAAAAAGTGTTAAGCATATTTTTGCGGTGACCGGATGAATTGATCCAGCAATCTACAGCAAAAACGGCGTCAACACCCCAGCTTGCCATGAATATGTTTTCTGCATAAGCCATCCATTCGTATCCTGCAGCGGTTATTCTGTCGCCCGGATCTTTACCGTCCGGGTTGGTATGGCTGAAGAAATTTCTTTTTTCCATATCTTTGCTGTGAGAACGGGCAGCTTCAGCAAGCTTGTCATTCCATTTGAGTGCAGGAAGGTAGTGCAGGCCACGGAAGGCATTTGTAAATTCAAAAATGAGCCGTTCGGTGGCAGCATCATCACAGGCAGGAAGTGTACCGATTGAAGCTGCATACTGCCTGCCGTTGTCGTTTGAATCTGTGTAAACCTTTCCACCGCCTGTATAGGTTGATAAATCGTTAGTGTATAGGAACGTCGCTTTATCGTTCTCATAATAAACAGCAAGGAACTTTTCATAACTGCCGTAAAATCCCCATCTTCCACCAGAAGTTACATAGCTTCCGAAAAGATCCCCTGCAATTCCGGCTTGAAGCTCAGTTTGCCCAATTTTTATATTTGTAAGCCCTAATTTATGGGTGTCATCGGATTCATGGCTTACAGCTCCCGCTACGCCTGTGTATTCCTCTCCCGGGACAATGACTGCCTGCCTTGTTGCAGCATCCCAGTAAACATTGAATTGTGACGCCGTACCTTTCAACCTGGCAGCAAACTCACGGAGCTGCAAGTAGTTGACGTCTCCGCCGATCAGATAGGCATTTTCAAAAGTGATTACAGTACCATCCAACTTGAAGGATGTGCTGCTTTTCCTGACATTTTCCGTTGTTTTTAAAACTGTTGGGGTAACGGTTCCATTGTAGGGCTTTCCTGTTTCAATAACAGCATACTTGCCATCCCAGTATACATTGAACTGTGCAGCGGTGCCGTTGAGTAATTCTGCAATTTCGCGAAGCTGCAAATAATTGGTTCCGTTTATGTTGTATGCATATGTAACTGATACAGGCCTGCCGTTCATCACAAAATCCGTTTTGCTCGGCACAGCAATAAGCTTTTCGTTAGCTGCAGCTGCGACAGGGGAAAAAAGGTCAAGAACCATGCAAAGTGCTATAAATATTCCGGACAGTGCTGTAAATATTCTCACGAATCGTTTTTTCATGTTTTTGCACCTCAACAATACATTTTGTACTTCAACAATACATATCACAAGGCTGTTTTTCCTTTCTTCGTATTATAACAATTATATGCGCATCCTATCAACATTTTGCCGGGGAAAAACCTTATTTATATATTCTTTCTTTAATAAAATAAAACATCTTTTTGCGTAAATCTTCAGATCGGATCGGTCTTCGTTGGGATTCTGACTGCTGACGCCGATTGATATTATTTTGTATAATACTTATGAAGGGTTTGGTGTTAATACCAGGGTGGAGCGGTTAACATGCCGGAAAGGCAGCAAGCAAAGGAGCTGATATACATGATTGGTAAAAATGGTATACGTATTATTTATGGTGATAATCCCAGGCAAATGGTAAAAGAATTGCTTGAAGTCATCAAGCCTGAGGAAGAAATAGAAGAAAACGCACTTATTGGAATCAAACCAAATCTTGTTGTTGCAAAGCCTTCAAGCTCAGGTGCAACAACTTCTCCTGAAATAGTGGCGGGGCTAATTGAATATTTAAAATCAAAAGGGCGCGATAAAATGGTTATCCTGGAAAGCTCCTGGGTGGGAGAAAGGACGCCGGAAGCCTTTAAAGCATGCGGGTATGAGAGCTTGTCCAGAAAATATAATGTTCCGCTTATTGATCTTCAAAAAGACAAATACAGGGAATATGAAATAAACGGGTTGAAAATAAATATTTGCGATTACGTCACAAAGGTTGATTATTTAATAAACATACCAGTCCTTAAGGGACATTGCCAGACCAACATAACTTGCGCATTAAAGAATATGAAGGGCTGCATACCCAATTCCGAGAAAAGGAAATTTCATACCATGGGTTTACATAAACCTATAGCATATTTAAACAAGCTTATAAAACAGGATCTGATAATTGTTGATGGCATGAACGGGGATCTTAGCTTTGAAGAAGGCGGCAATCCGGTTCAAATGAACATGATAATCGCGGGAAAGGACCCTGTGCTGATTGACAGTTATGCGGCACATTTGATGGGTTTTTGTATTGAAGAAGTTCCGTATATTTCAATTGCTGAAGAGATAGGAGTAGGCACTTCTGACCTCCCAAGTGCTGATATTGTTGAGCTGAATAAGGATAGCAGGACAAGAAAACTGACACCTTCAAGGAGAGTACAACAGTTATCAGGGTACATTGTTGAGGACAGTGCCTGCTCAGCTTGCTACGGAAGCCTTATTTATGCACTGGAAAGGCTGAATGAAAAGGGCCTGTTAAATAAATTAAAGGAAAAATTGTACATCGGCCAGAATTTTAAAAACAAGAAGTACGACGGGATAGGTATAGGTGCATGTACTTCGGGATTCGATAAATGTGTAAGAGGTTGTCCGCCAAAAGCCAGGGATATTGTAGAATACCTGGAAGAGATTATATAGGAAGTGGTTTATGCTGGATATATAAATAACGAGAAAAGGTAAAAACATCTTATGCTTTAATAGGGGGTTAGTGCATTGAAATTTATCTCATGGAATATCGATTCATTGAATTCAGCATTAACAGGTGTTTCAGAACGATCCAAGTTGAGTCGTAAAGTAATAAACTCCATTATAGAAGAAAATCCGGAAATTATTGCTTTACAGGAAACAAAGCTGCCAGCCGACGGACCTACCAAAAAGCAATTGGAAATACTAAATGAATTGTTTCCGGAATATGAGATCGTGTGGAATAGTTCGGTAGAACCGGCGCGAAAGGGCTATGCCGGCACTATGTTTTTATATAAGAACAGTTTAAAGCCAAGAGTAAGCTTCCCAAAAATCGGTGCACCGGGCACCATGGATTTTGAAGGTAGAATAATCACATTGGAGTTTGATGAATTCTACCTGACTCAGGTATATACCCCAAATGCAGGTGAAGGCTTAAGCCGCTTAAGAGAACGGCAGATTTGGGATATTAAATATGCTGACTACCTGGAGAAACTGGACAAAGAAAAATATGTTGTCGCAGCAGGTGATTTCAATGTAGCTCACAGAGAAATTGATTTGGCCCATCCGGATAGCAATCATAATTCAGCCGGATTTACCGATGAGGAGCGTGAAGGTTTTACAAACCTTCTGAAAAGAGGATTCACGGACACGTTTCGTTATATACATGGAGATGTTACAGGTATTTATACATGGTGGTCGCAGCGTGTTAAAACAAGCAAAATCAATAATTCCGGATGGAGAATTGATTACTGGTTGGTGAGCAACAGGATTGCAGACAGGGTACTGAAATCTGAAATGATTGATTCAGGACCAAGACAGGACCACACGCCAATATTGCTGGAAATTGACTTGCAGGCATAAAGTATGACCGCTGCCCTATGGCTGTGCCTCTTTGTTTTTTTGCTCTTATCAACCGGGATTTTCTGATGCTTGCTGCAGTTTCTCTGCTGATGAGCCTTTCAGGCACAGCCACAGCGCTTCTTATTTTTTCATTTTCCCGTAACAGAGTGGAAGGCATGGCACTGGAAAAAACGGCATCGCTTTTATTTTTAGGGCTTACTGTACCCTTTTTCATATCGTCTGATGTGCAATATCTTGCTTCTTTTCTGCCCTCTTTTTGGATTGTGAAAACCTCCATGGGAAAAAACAGCCTGCTCATGCTCCCGGCCCTGGCGGCTTCTTTGCCTGGATTTGGATGCTTGGCCGCAAGTTTGGAAGGAAGCTGTATTGATTAAAGATTATTTAACGTAAAACAAGCCGACTGTAATGAAAGGCATGCCGGCTGCAAAGGAAGACATGCCGAAAGCACCGAAAGACTGGCTAAGAAAGTCGGCCTGGTTCAGTTAACATATTTGTCTTATATTTTTCCTATTGGTGCATGTTTGGCAGCAATACCATGTCTCATTGCACTGTATCAGTCTTACAAGTTGTTGGGCTATATTGATACCTGCCGTGTATTCTCGGAACTGTCAGTAAAAGCATTGAAAATTATCATGCGGTCGGCGTTCGTAGAATTTCTGATTATAGTTATTATTTTATAGTTATTATTGAAGTCGTGCCTGCCAAAAGAAAAATGAGTGTCACAGAGCTTTCGGAGAAAATTGGAATAACAATGGCCAATCTTTCCATATTAAAAGTGGAAAGGCAAGAGCGATTCGCTTTTCAACTTAAAAAATCACTGAAATAAAGCCACTGACTTGCCCGATTAATTGGAGATAAATATAAAATTTTATTGCTGTTAGAACCAGTGAACCAGCAGGTGTTATCAGCCCAGTTCTGCAGAAGGAATAAGCTATGCATTAAAAACATCCTTTTACCTGGCTCAGAGCCTTGAAAATGGAATGGACGGATATAACCCATTATTAAGACAGTTGGCCATGAGACCAGGCCTGAAATGTATCAGGTAGCAAAGACAGAAAATGCTTCCTTTTTTTACCTTTCGAAAACAAGTCAAAATTGTTGTTTTCCCTTGTGTTAAAGCAGAATTAATACCATATAGATACCATTGATTATTATAAGCCGACTTGATATAATGATTCCATAGTCAGCTACCGGCATGCATTATGCATAATGCTTATATAATTTAATTATCATAACAGAATGGATACAAACATATAGCACATTTTATAACAGTGCATAAGGTAGATGACGGAATATTTTTTTCGCCGCATTTTTGCCGCATTTTTTTTGCAACATTTATAGCAAGGAGGCTTATATGAGTAAAGTTAATTACAAAAGCACACTTCATGCCTGTTATCTGGGGTACATAACCCAGGCTCTTATCGTCAATCTCCCGCCTTTACTTTTTGTGGTTTTCCAGGGGAAATTTGGACTTAACTATACCATGCTCGGAAGCCTGGTCGTGACTATCTTTGTAACGCAACTCATAGTTGATGCGCTTGCCATCAAGTTTGTCGACAAAGTCGGACAGCGCGTGTCTGCGGTGATTGCACATGCGTTTGCTGCTGTAGGCATGATCACACTGGCTTTTTTGCCAAGAATATTACCGACGCCGTACATAGGCCTTGTTATATCATTCATATTGTTTTCAATAGGCGGCGGTCTTATCGAAGTGCTTGTCAGCCCTATTGTTGAGAGCCTGCCTGGTGAAGCGAAAGCTTCTGCAATGAGCCTGTTGCATTCGTTTTACAGTTGGGGACAGGTTCTGGTAATTATAGTGTCCACTTTTGCGTTGCGTGCTGTGGGACAAGATTTATGGTTTCTTCTTCCGCTTGTGTGGTCGCTGCTGCCACTGTTCACCATGTTCAAATTCACAAAAGTGCCGCTCGTGCCGCCTATAGAGGAAGAAAAGAGAACGCCGCTGAAAACGCTGTTTAGGTCTAAAATCTTCCTGCTTGCGTTGCTTTTGATGGTTTGCTCCGGTGCCAGTGAACAATCCATGAGCCAATGGGCTTCGCTTTTTGCCGAGAAAGGCCTGGGCATCTCAAAAACCCTTGGAGACATATTGGGACCTTGTATGTTTGCTGTAATGATGGGAATTGTGCGTACGTGGTATGGGGTAAAAGGTCAAAATGTTAATATGCAAAAGACATTAATAGTTTGCTCTGTTTTATGTATAGCATCATTTGTCATAACAGCCTTTGCACCGATACCGGCAATTTCACTGTTGGGCTGTGCATTGTGCGGACTGAGCGTGAGCTTAATGTGGCCGGGAATGTTAAGTATAACTGCAGCAGGTTATCCGGCAGGCGGTGTTGCCATGTTTGCAATTCTGGCCCTTGGCGGAGATTTAGGTTGTTCAGTCGGTCCGCAGTTTACGGGAATTATTGCTGATATGAGCAGTTTGAACTGGGGACTTCTGGCGGCAATAATCTTCCCTGCCATTATGCTGATCGGTTTAGTCCTCTTGAGATCCATGTTAACTTCAAAAGAGGCCAAAGAGAACGCTTAATGTGAAAAAATTGAATACATAACTGAAAGAAAACAAGTTAAATACATAGCCGGAATGAGTAATAAAAATAATCATAATCGGAATGAACAGCAAAAATAATTAGCAACACGAACACATAAGCAACAATAACACAAACAAGCTATTTTTGCCCGGCAGGCGTTCCAATCTTACTTGCCGCGGCAATAAATAGCTTTTTTCTTGAACCTGGGAAAAACTTGATAATTGCGTGTTATAATTGCCCGCAGGAGGGAGGTTATTCCTTGAAGAATAAAATTCTGATCGCAGATGGAAGAACGAAAGCGCCTGAATGCATCTTTTTCCCACGGCCTTCTCAATCCGGTTACCGTGCTGAAAGGTTCGGCAAAAATGGTTAAAAAAGCACTGTTCGGCTGCGCACCTGCATTTCACTATAATATGTTTGTTTAGCCAAGAAAAAATTAACACACCATGTACAATTAAAAATACTTGCTTTATCACATTAAAGTGATATAATAATAAAGTGATATATTAATAAAGTTAATTTTAGAATTAAATTGGGGGAATAAAATATGAGGAATTTGAAAATTAAGAAATTAATATCTTTGATTTTGGCACTGGCCATGATTTTTGCGTTGGCCGCTTGCGGTAAAAAAGAGGAAGCCAACAAATCTCAGGATGAAAGTGATTTGGAATACGTTAAGAGTAAAGGAAAGATAGTTATTGGCTATACCGATTATGCACCAATGAACTATACTGATGAAAACGGTGTATTTACAGGATTTGACACTGAGCTTGCAATCATGACATGTGAGAAGCTTGGCGTTGAACCTGATTTTGTTGAAATAAACTGGGATACCAAGGAAGTGGAGCTGAATGCAAAGTCAATTGACTGCATTTGGAACGGCTTGACAATCAATCCTGAGCGACAGGCTACAATGGAAATTACCAGGCCTTATGTAAAGAATGCACAGGTTGTCCTGATGAAGGAAGGCGCTGAATATAACGGTACTGAGTCCCTGATAGGAAAGACAGTAGTTGCTGAACAGGGCTCTGCCGGTGAAGATGTCATTGAGACTGATGAGAATCTGAAGCAGGCGAACTATGTTCCCAAGAACAAGCAGACGGACTGCCTGTTGGAATTGAAATCCGGTACTGCTGATGCAGCCGTATTGGACTTGACTTTGGCAAAAACAATGACAGGTGAAGGTACAAGTTACCAGGATATTGTTATTGTTGATTACCTGGCAGAAGAGAATTACGGTGTTGCTTTCCGCAAGGGTTCTGATATTT
>JAMOAC010000340.1 GCA_023621975.1 Bacillota bacterium
ATTTACTACTATTACATTGAATGCATATACAGGTTCAAAAAATGTTGATCCGATGCTTATAGGTGCAGCAAAAATGTTGGGGGCTAATAACAGACAAATATTCTTTACAATAATACTGCCTGCTTCACTTCCCCAGATATTTGCCGGGCTCCAGGTAGCGCTCAGTACAGGTTGGATGGCAGTGTTAGCTGCAGAGATGGTACGTTCGGATGAGGGAGCAGGATGGATTATAGTTCGTGGCATGGAAGTTGCAAATACAATTCAAATACTTGTTGGGATGATAGGAATAGGAATTATAGGATTTTTACTGTCAAATATCATGAGAATAATCGAAAGGAAGCTTTTGGCATGGAACGTACGAGGGGTATAAAGGATAAAACGATAATTCGTTGCGAAAATGTAACAAAAGAGTTTAGTTCAGGTGGGGAAATTAATAAAGTGATTGGCGGTATAGATTTAGAGGTGCACGAAAATGAGTTTCTGGTGCTTATCGGTCCGGGCCAATGCGGTAAAACGACACTGATTAATCTGATAGCAGGTCTTGATACGCCTACAAAAGGAAATATTTATGTAAATGACAAATTAGTGACCAAGCCTGGGCCGGATCGTGGGGTAGTTTACCAAAAAACAGCCCTATTTCCCTGGCTCACAGTAATGGGAAATATAGAGTATGGACTCAAAATGCATGGAATAAAGAGAAAAGAAAGACGCAGAATAGCTCAAAAGTATATTGATCTTGTTGGGCTGACTGGTTTTGAAAATACATATCCAATAAGACTATCAGGCGGCATGAGACAGCGTGTAGAGATTGCCAGGGCATATGCGAACGATCCTGTCTTAATGCTGATGGATGAACCTTTTAGTCATCTTGATGCACAGACCCGTTATATGATGGGTGAAGAACTGCAAAGAATATGGCAAAGCGAGAAAAAGACTGTTGTTTTTGTTACAAACAATATTGAGGAAGCTGTCTATTTGGCGGATAGAATTATACTCCTATCAAATTGCCCCACAAAAGTACAGAATGAATACCATATTGATATGCCCCGGCCTCGAAATTACATTTCCAGCAAGTTTTTAGAATATAGAACAGAAATAATGAATGCTATGGAGAAAACTTTATAATATAGGAAATGGGGTGTATGAATTGAAAAATAAGAATGTTAAAGTAAGAGTGAAAAACCTTACGAAATGCTTTGGTGATTTAAAAGTGTTAGATAATGTTTCATTTGAAGTATATCAGGGAGATTTTCTATGTATTGTTGGTCCAACCGGTTGTGGCAAAACAACTTTCCTGAATAGTTTGACAAGGCTTTATAATATTACTTCCGGTGATATTCTTGTGAACGATGAACCTGTTGATCCCAAAACTCATAACATGGCATACATATTTCAAGAATATTCTACTATGCCCTGGCTCACGGTGGAGGAAAACATTCAATTTGGACTTAAGATAAAAAAGTTTTCCAATGCTGAGATTAATAAAAGGACGGAAGAAGTAATAAAGATTGTAGGACTTGAAGAATTTAGAAACTACTACCCAAGGCAACTCTCTGCGAGCATGCTTCAGCGAGTAGTTATTGCCAGAGCGTTTGCAGTAGAACCTGAATTGCTGCTGATGGATGAGCCTTACGGACAACTGGATATAGAATTGCGTTTCCGATTGGAGGATGAGTTAATAAATCTATGGGAAAAGACTGGTACAACTGTCATATTTATAACACATAATATCGAGGAAGCGGTATATCTTAGTGAACGTATAATTGTGCTTACAAACAAGCCTACTACAATAAAGGAGGAAATTGTCAACAATTTACCGCGGCCACGCGATATTACTGACCCGGACTTTATTGCTTTAAGGAATAAGGTTACTGAACTTATTAAATGGTGGTGAAACATTTAGAAATTTATTGCATCAATAACTGGAGGATGGTATTTGATGGTAAACAAGCCGAATATTTTATTTATTCTAATAGACGATATGGGATGGCGGGATCTCGGTTGTTATGGCAGTAAATTTTATGAGACCCCGAATATTGATAAAATAGCAGCTGAGGGTATGATGTTTACAAATGCCTATGCACCCTCACCTGTATGTTCACCTTCAAGAGCCAGTATTATGACAGGTAAATATCCGGCAACCATTGGATTGACGGATTTTTTAGTATCAAATGCTAAAGGATACCTTATGGATGCTCCATACGTTCATCATTTGCCCAAAGAAGAGGAGACCCTGGCAAAGGTTCTTAAAGACAATGGATATGCTACCTGGCATGTAGGGAAATGGCATCTGGGAACAGAACAGTTTTACCCGGATAAGCACGGGTTCGAAATAAATATTGCAGGATGCGAATATGGCTTACCAAGGAGTGGATTTTTTAGTCCTTATAATATCCCAAACCTTGAGGATGGCCCTGAAGGTGAATATTTAACGGACAGATTGACAGATGAGGCAATAAAACTTATATCAGAAAGTACCGATAAAGTCTTTTACTTAAATATGTGTCATTATGCAGTTCATGTGCCCATTCAGCCACCTGATAAAAGGTTAGTGGATAAGTATAAACAGAAGGCATCCAGGATGGGGCTTGACAAAGTCAAAACATTTGAAGAAGGAGATTTTTTTCCATGTGAGCATAAAAAGGATAAACGTATAGTTAGAAGACTGGTGCAATCGGATCCTAATTATGCTGCAGTTATTGAAAATCTGGACAACAATATTGGCAGATTAATAGGTGCCCTGGAGGAGAAAGGCAAGCTGGATGATACAATTATAATATTTACTTCAGACAATGGCGGGTTAGCAACAGCGGAAGGCTCACCTACAAGTAACCGGCCGCTTTCAGAAGGGAAAGGATGGCTGTATGAGGGAGGCATCCGGGTACCACTTATTGTCCGATGGCCAAAAGTAATAAAGCCAGGCAGCATATGTAATGAACCTGTTATTTTTACCGATTTCTACCCAACACTGCTGGAAATCGCAGGTATT
>JAMOAC010000252.1 GCA_023621975.1 Bacillota bacterium
CGGAGCGCCCATTATTGCAAGTGCTATTCTAATATGAGGAGTTGCTGATGTTCTGAGTGTTTCAAGATCTACAAACTTAACGGCTCCATAAGCAAACATTAAATCAAGACAAATAATCGTTATGACACCGAGCAGTAAAGCCTTCGGTATATTTTTATGAGGTCTTTTGTTTTCTTCTGCCGTAGGACATATAAATTCAAATCCTATAAACCACCAAATGGCTGCACCGGCCTGAGCAACTGCTACTGACCAGCCATTTTCAGGCTGAAAAAAAGTCAACTCATTTACTTGTGGCGTGCTTGAAATTCCGAATACACCCATAAATCCAAAGATTGCGAAAATTATTATCATGATGAGAGATGTAGCAGCTTCAGCTTTTCCAAATAATGATATACCAAATAAATGAATACCTACTGTTACGATAAATATCAAAATAGTAAAAAACAATTGAGGGATACCTGTAAGTTCTTCCATCGCAAGCCCTGCTATAATAAGTTGATTGCCCCCGTCCGCCGCAACTAAAAGCAAGTATCCGGATAATGTAGCAAAGATTGCCCAAAATCTTCCTAATGCCGGCATCGTATACTCAAATATCATTCCGCTGCCTGGTAAAATCGATACCAGTTCACCATAAGCGCATGCAACTGCAAGCATTGGGATAAGAGCAATTAATGCCGGTAACCATACAGCACTGCCTCCATACCCTGCAACATTCCCTAATGCGACCATAGCCGTTCCGGATATAATACATCCAAATACGGATAAATAGCTTTGCCAGAAGCCCAATGCTCTTTTCATTTTTACTTGCTGTTCCACATTTAGCACCCCTTTTCATAATAAAAACAAAAGAAGCAACTAACCATTTACACAACTAACCTAATTGTTATAATAGGCTTTGTTGAATAATTGATAATACAATTCTTCACTCATCTCTTTAGGATTGCTTGGGGTAGATGTGTTTTCCTGTGCTGCTTTTGCTAATGCACGAAAATCAGAAGGATCTATTATTTCTATTTCTTTCATGCTTTTAATTCCCACATCTTTACAAAGCTTTTTTATTTCAGCAACTCCAGCTTCCGCTGTCTGCTGCAATGTAAGATTGCTATTATCGACACCCATTGCTATTGCAATGTCAGCGTACTTCTTATAATTTGCAGAAAGATTAAATTCACTAACGGGTCCTAGCAGCATAGCATTTGCAACCCCATGAGGAATATCATATTTACCTCCCAGCGCTTCAGCCATACAATGAACAGCAGCTACATCAGAAAATCCAAAAGCAAGCCCCGCCGCATTACTTCCTAAAAGCATATATGCACATGCTTCTAAATCACGTTCTGCTATAGCCTGCCTTAAATTTTGCGATATTAATCTGATTGCATATAAAGCAAACATGTCTGTATAAGGTGTTGCTTCTTTACAGGTGTATGCTTCTACTGCATGAGTCAAAGCATCAATTCCGGTAGAAGCCATAATATTTGCCGGCAGATTTAATAATAAGGAAGGATCCATTAAAGCTACTTTTGCTGATGCTTTAAAATCCCAAATGCTCTCTTTTATACGTTTTTCTGTATTTGTAACAACAGCAAATGGCGTGACTTCACTGCCTGTTCCTGCCGTGGTCGGTATAGCAATAAGGGGTGTTATTTCTCTTTCCAGTTTAAACACCCCACAATAATCTAATACACTTCCTCCGCCATGAGTAATTAACGTGCCAATCGCTTTTGCGGAATCTAATACACTTCCTCCACCGACTGCAATAATTAAATCAATCCCTTCATTCATTGCAAATTCAGCTGCTTTATTCATTTCAAAATCTCTAGGATTTGGACTGAAATCTGAATAAATAACGTATGGAAGATTTTGCTCTTTTAAACTTTTCTCAACCTTATCTGTTATCCCTGCGGATATCACCCCTTTATCGCTTACGATAAGAATTTTTTTAGGATTAAACTTTTTTGCCTCCTCCCCAACTTTTTCTGTTATGCCTACTCCAAATTCAATTCTTGTAGGAACAACAAACGAAAAATTATTCAAAATCATCATGTCACTCCTTTCTTGTCCTAATTTTTTTGTGAAAAAGTTTATACCTTAACTAAATGTTATCAAATTTCAGACTATTACGAAATTATCGCAGGGATAATTCATCTTATCCCCAGAGATAAGAATTTGATATGCAGCCCCATATATTTATATACTTCTAGCTACTCGGATTAAAAAGAGTTAAACGATTGGCTCCATATAATTGTCCATATAATTGTGTAAAAAGAAAATGAGCCATAGGCTCATTCCTCAACTATGCTCGGCGGTTCGGTGTCCGACAAGCATACGAGCGCGCTTTCCAATCTGCGATCTTTAATCTTTGTAACCTTTATCGTCAATCCATATTCCTCAAGCTCCGGTGTGCTGCCATCGCTCGGTACATTTCCCAAAAGTCCAAAAACCAGACCGGCAAAAGTGTCGTATTCCTTATCGGGAAGCGATATGCCAAGCTGTTTTGATACATCATCAAGGGGTGCAGTACCCTGTATTTGCCAAGTATTTGAATCGATACGCTCAATCGGTGGTTTTTCCACCGGCATCGTAACATCATCTTCAAGGTCGCCCACCAGCTCTTCCAGCAAATCATTCATCGTGATGATTCCGCTCATGCCCCCGTATTCATCTACAACAACGGCAAAATGATTTCTTGATTTTTTCATATTACGGAACAAGACATCTGCCCGAACAGACTCCGGAACAAAGTAGGCAGGTTGTACGGCATTTTTCATCACCTCATCCCGGGTTTTATTTTTCAATCGAAAGTAGTC
The DNA here is from genome assembly GCA_023621975.1 of Bacillota bacterium. The sequence continues at coordinate 2,811 of JAMOAC010000252.1, forward strand.
CTTTGCATATAAAACTCCGACGATATTGTCAGGACTATCTGAGCAGATTGGATAAATGGAATGTTTGCTTTCATGGATGGTCTGTTCCCATTGTTCATCAGTTTCATCGAGCCATAAGAGAGAAACTTCCGTACGATGGGTCATGATTTCTCCGGCGGAGGTATCATCAAACTCAA
>JAMOAC010000507.1 GCA_023621975.1 Bacillota bacterium
CTCCGCTTTCCAGTATCTTTACAGCTGTCGGGAATGTTGCATTTGCAAGCCATGTTCCGAAAATCTGTGCTTCCTTGAAGGTAACCTGGCTCTGGACAATCTGAGGTGCCGCTTTTGTGTTCACTCCGAATACCAGTATCCTTCCGCCCTTGCGAATCGCCTTGATTGCGGTAGCTATCTGACTGCCGACAACATCAACAGCTACATCTACTCCTATTTCGGTAATGCCCTTTACAAACTCTTCAACATCCTGTTCCATTGGGTTGATTACATAATCTGCGCCACATTCCTTTGCAAACTTCTGTCTTAACTGGGCAGGTTCGGATACAATAACAGGAGATGCGCCTGCTGCTTTGAGCATCTGTACAAACAACAGGCCAATCGGCCCTGCACCTATAACAAGTGCGCTTTCACCAGGTTGAACCCTGATTTTGTTTGTACCGTTTACAACACATGCAAGCGGTTCTGCAAATGCAGCAATCTCTGCAGGAAGGTCATCCTTAATTTTGTGAGCCACCTTTTCGGATACTCTTACATATTCAGCAAAGCCGCCGTCGGCTTCAATACCCATTGCTATTATATTTTCACACTCATTTGGCAGATTTCTCATGCAATATTTGCATACCCCGCAGTAATCATTGGGATTTACAACTATCCTGTCGCCTACTTTTATTGTCCTTACATTTTCCCCGACTTCAACAACTTTTCCTACAAGCTCATGTCCGAGTATTGTATTTGGTTTTGCAATATATCCCGGAGGTACTTCCATGATGTGTACATCTGTTCCACAAATGCTGCATACTTCGACCTGCGCAATTATGTCATCAGGCTTCCTGATCTTCGGCACATCAACTTCCTTTATTGTAAGCTTGCCTTCTCCCTCAAAGACTGCCGCTCTCATTTTTTCTTTCATTTATTTCACCCTCCTAAAATATTTAAAATATTACACCGGACTCAAGAATTATGTTGGCATAGGAAGTAAATTCGCCGGTCCTGATAACAGCTTTGGTATTGCAAAGTCGTTTTTTAAGTTCAGTGTGTGGAACCATTTCGATTTCTTTATCCCTGAACATTTCCGTTATTCTTTTATATACGTCAGCGCTTATTTCTTTCATTTCGCTTGCAATTGTTATCTTCTGAACTTCCATTTCGATTAACACTGTTTCCAACACATCAAAGAATGAAGGTACTCCCTGTTTTACAGCAAGGTCAATTCTTCTTATCCCATCAGGTATGGGCAGTCCGGCATCGCCTATTGCGATAGTATCGGTATGCCCTAATTTTGCAACCACTTCGGAAATATCCTTATTCAATATTCCTATCTTTTTCATATCAAACCACCTACTTCAGCATTATTTCCGGTAGCAGGAACGACTGCCCGTTATATGAATATTCCCTTACCGGCCAGATTCCTGTGGCTGATGCCACTTCGACGCCGGATTTGGTTGTCAGGGCCAGTTCTTCAACCTTTACACCTGTTATTGTTATAAACCAGTCATATGCCTGATTTTCAGAAATAACCGCAGTCTTGTTACTGCATACCGATGCGTCGCACAGCAAGTATCCTGTTATTCCACCCGGAAAATGATTTCTCCATTCATCTTCAAATCCCAGGTCCTTATATATTTGTTTCCTTACTTCAAAAATGCCGCTGAAGTCATTACCCGGGATCAACATTGAAAATGTTGCAGCCTGCATAAAATTCACGGCATCATACTTTCTGTTCAGCTCTTCCGGCAATTTGTCGCCAAAATACACCATTCTGGTTACGTTGGCATGCAATCCCCATTTTTTAACTGCCGGATGGAGAAGTACGGTTTTCTCCACTTTCTTTTCAGACGGATTAGGATGCCTGTATTTCAATATCCTTTCGTCACTTCCCACAAGTACAACTTCCGGAATTAAATCATACTGGGCATACTCTGCTTTAATCATAGCTTCTATGCATTTTTCAGTCATTCCGGGCTTTATCTGGTTGGCAATCTTATTTAGAAGGTCATCCGTCTTTCTCCCGATCCATCTGCACTTTTCAATTTCCAGCTCTGTCAGAGGATAGTGGAGCTTGTATATTTCATCCACTGCCAGCCGGGCACCATTGACAGGAACATCTGAAACTGCTTTCAACCCTTTTATCAAATCTGCTGCCTTTTCCTCACAGCTTTCTTCATACCACCTCAGGAAAACCGGCTCTATGTCAAAGCCATCCAACATATCGTCATATACCCAGGTGTCCATTGTCCTGGCTATGCCGTAAGTCTTTTGCCTTGTTATTACAAGCAGCATTACACCGGTTTCAGTATTTATTACCACTCTATTGTGCCCGCCGCAGGTGTACCAGGAGAAATTATCCTGCCTGCCGATAACCAGCGCATCATTTCCGGTTCTGTCAAGATACTCGATTACCCTTCTTCTCTTTTCATTATAATCGGCAATAATGTCTTCACGTTTGAAAAATTCAGGACTGCACGTCATAGCTCATCACCTACTGACTCATCAATTCACCAGCTGAAACAATTATCGATTCACCGGTGATGTGATCGGACAGATCAGATGCCAGGAATACTGCAACCTTTGCCTGATCTTCGGGCTTTCCAAGCCTCTTCAATGCAGTTTTGTTTATCCACTCCTGTTCAACTTCGGGGCTGGTCAGGAATGTACTCCTTGTCATTTCTGTATCTGTCGCACCCGGGCATATTGCATTGCAATTTATGCCATAGGGCCCCATTTCAAGAGCCGTAACTCTCGTAAGCCCGATTATGGCTGACTTGGAAGAGCAATATGCTGCTTCCTCAAGTGTCGGTTTTTTCCCTGAACATGAAGACATATTTATTATCTTACCTTTTCCCTGTTTCATCATAACTGCACATACTGCTTTTGTAAAAAGGAAGGTACCTTTTACGTTTATATCGAATGTAAGGTCCCACAGTTGTTCAGAAGTATCCATTAACGGCGCATGTCTGCATATTCCTGCATTGTTTACGAG
>JAMOAC010000333.1 GCA_023621975.1 Bacillota bacterium
GGAGAATAAAATCCATCTCCATTTTCAGGTCTCACATAACAGCCTTCTGCACCCAATTTAACAACTACATTTTTCACTCCTATTGAAATAAAGTCCTCCGCAATTTCCCTCGGGTCAGTCTTGCCACTTAATTCTCTGGCTTCTTCATAACTCGGCATAAACCAATCAAGGTATTTCAAACAGCCCTCAATTTTGCGCATCCATTGTCCTGTAGAATCCCACGCAGTATCCATACAACATAATACCCCATATTCCTTTGCAATCTTTAAAAGTTTTTCAGCCCCACTCCCGTCAAACTGCGGCATAAGAAATGTACCAGCTATAAACATTATCTTTGAGTTTTTAATAATTTCCAGATTTATATCTTCAAAAGCAAACCTTGCATTTGAACCAAGACAGTGCAATATTGACCTTTCTCCATCTCCACTTATTGCAACAACCGATGCAGATGTAGGTACTGTATCATCGATTTTTAATCCACTTATATCCACCTTTTCTGATTTCATTGTGTTTTGAAGGTATTCCCCAAACCCATCTCCGCCAACTTTTCCTACAATCACTGTTTTTATGCCAATTTTAGCAAGAACAATTGCAGCATTGGACGCACATCCACCTATCCTCCGGTAATCTGTCTATAGGCTTACATAGCACATCGGCACATAATATTCCAACACATGCTACTTCAAACATATCCATCCCCCCACGCAAAGCTATCCTTCTATCTTGGTAAACCTGCTTATCCTTGGATCAGTAAATATATCCTGATCATCGGTGCTGGTAGTAGAAAATTCTGATACCACTGCTCCTTCCTCTCCCGCTCTGAACCAATGAGGTGTATCAGGCATAAGGGTATACTGCTCACCAGGGTTTAACTCAATTTCATGTGCAACCGTCAGAAATTCTTTATATTCATCCAATCCATCAAGTTTTACATTCTCACTCTTTTCCCCTGGTACATACAGGTAAACCTTTCCCCACCTGCATCTGAATGTCTCTTCCTTTCCGGGTTTGCCATTTTTAGTAGGATGAATATGTTCGGGACATGTTTGCCAAGGGAACAAAACAAGTTCTTTAGCACACACTCTTTCAGTATTTACATATACCAGCACTTCAAGACCTATTTTTTCAAGATCTCCCAGCCCGAAATCGGCAACCTCTATAGCTTTCTTTTCAGTTTCCGTCAAAACAATACCAGCCTTCTCATAATACTCGCGTGCCTTCAATCTCGCCTCTTCATATTGTTTCGATGTTAACATAACATACTCCTCCCCAGTCTTTTCATTTTTTATCATTTTTCATGAGCGATTTGGCAGATGTATAGCTCTTTTTTCTGTTGATAATACAGCCTCTTTAACAATTTCAGAAAGTGTCGGGTGCGGGAAAATCATGTTGTAAAAATCCTTTACTCCTGCATTAAAACTCATCGATATAAGTGCTGAAGAAATCAGCTCTGTTGCATAACTGCCTACAATATGTACTCCTATCAGTTTACCTGAATCTTTATGTGATAATACTTTTATAAAACCTTCAGTATCATCCGAGGCCAAAGCTTTGCCGTTTGCGGAATACGGGAATACACCCTTATTGTAAGGTATCTTTTTTTCCTTAGCCTGCTCCTCAGTTAAACCGACTGCTGCATATTGCGGCAAAGTGTATATGCATCTTGGCATTAAATTCAAATTCACTTCAACATTTCCACCCATACAGTTTTCTGCAGCTACCTCGGCCTCGGCATAAGCACTATGGGCAAGCTGAAATCCTCCGATAACATCACCAACTGCATAAATTGTTTTAATATTTGTCTCAAGCCTGCTGTTTACCTTGATGTTGCCTTTTGTATCAAGCTCAATACCAAGCCTTTCAACATCAATTCCCTCTTTATCAGGAACTCTGCCGGCTGCAACCAGCACATATTCCGCTTCAGAATGATAACTTTTATTTTCCTTACTGTACTTTACTAAATTAATATCACCGGCATCAGAAATTTCTTCAACCTTTGCTCCGGTAACAACTTTGATTCCCTTTTTCTGAATTTCTTTTCTCAGATTAGCTGCAGCCTCCCTGTCTTCATTGTAAATAATCTCAGGCAGCATCTCAATTATTGTAACATTTGTCCCAAAAGTTGAATATATGCTTGCAAACTCAAGACCTACAACTCCCCCACCAATTATCGCCATGCTTTTCGGAACTTTCTTAAGACTTAAGGCCCCGGTGCTGTCAATTATATTCTTGCCTTCTGCACCCTTTATTGGCGGGAGATATGACTTTGAACCTGTTGCAATTATTATGTTTTTCACAGCAAACTTTTGACCTGTATTTTCCAGCTTTACAATGCCAGGACTTTCAACTGAAGCCTTTCCTTGAACAACTTCAATTTTATAGCTCTTAAGAATGCTTTTAACGCCGGATCTCAGTTTGTGAACGACCTCATCTTTATGCCTCTGTATTTTCCTCCAGCTAAACAACCCTGCATCCTTAAGTATGCCATTGAGTGTATTCTTTCTTATCTTATCTACAAGAACCGCCTTTTCAAGAAGGCATTTGGCTGGTATACAGCCTACATTGAGACACGTGCCACCCAAATTTTCTTTTTCGAAAATAATTACACTTCCACCAAGCTGGGCGGCTCTTATAGCAGCCGTATAACCTCCAGGTCCGCCTCCTATAACAGCTACATCATACTTGTGTTCCAAAACAAATCCCTCCAAACATCTGTACCTGCTTTTAAACGAGTAAACGTACGGGATCCTCCAGGAGCATTTTTACTTCTCTCAGAAAAGCAGCTCCTATAGCTCCATCAATAACCCTATGATCAAAGGATGCAGTTATAGTCATCATCAAACATGAAACAATCTGTCCGTTTATACTTACCGGTTTTTCAGCTATTTGTCCCACAGCCAATATACAGCTTTCAGGTTGGTTTATAATTGCAGTGAATTTGTCTACACCATACATTCCAAGATTCGAAAGAGTAATGGTACCTCCCGAAATATCATCCGTCTGAAGTTTACCAAGCCTGGCTTTTTCTATATTTGCTGAGTTTTCCTTTGCTATTTCTGAAATGGATTTTTTATTTACATTTTTAACAACAGGTACCACAAGACCATTTTCCACGCTAACAGCAAGACCAAAATTTACATTCCTGTAAACTTTAATTCTGTCTCCTTCAAATGTTGAATTAATCAAAGGATACTTTTCTATAGCTTTGGCAGCACATTTGATAATAATATCATTGAATGAAACTTTTATACCGCTATCTTCCAGATACTCATTCAGAGATCGCCTTAAAGAAACAGCTTGTGTCATACATACATCCATTGATACAGTGTAATGAGGTGCAATGGAGACACTTTCAGCCATACGCCTGGCTATAATCTTTCTCATTGTGGAGGTTTCAATATAGTAGTATTCATCATGCAAATCACTTTTTGCCTTCTCAAGGTATTCTATTACATCCTTTTGCTTTATTACCTGCTTTGACAAGTATTTGGCAACTTCCTCAATATTAATATTTTCT
>JAMOAC010000521.1 GCA_023621975.1 Bacillota bacterium
TTAGGAGGTAAGCTTTATGGACAATGTATTTATAGAGAAACTGATAGCAAAAAAGAAAGAAGCAAAGGATTATCTATTTTCAGTGGTGATTTGTTTAGCCGGGCTTATAATTTTGGTGGCATCTCCTATTTTGAGCAGGTACATACCTTTACTCGGAAGTTTTTGGTTACTGATAGCTGTAGGTGTGGTATATGGAATATACAGGCTCATAACTTCCAGGGATATAGAATATGAATATATTGTTACGGACGGAGACCTTGATATTGACATGATTATAGCAAAAAGAAAAAGAAAAAGAATATTCAGCGCAAACTGCAAGGAATTTGATGTTGTAGCTCCATATAAGGGGCAGAACCACGACAGCAGGCTTGGCAATGTAACCAAGCATATAAAAGCTGTAAGCTCGATGAATTCCAAAGACGTTTATTTCATTACGCTTAATTACAAAGGCGAAAGGACTGCAGTGTTTTTCGAGCCGGATGAAAGAATACTTAAAGCTTTCAAGACCTTTATTCCGAGAAAGGTTGAAAATTATTAAAAATCATTTTTACTTTTGAAAACTGCACAGTCAGTTATACTATTGAATGGGGGACAAGAATTGAGGAGGCGTACCAGGAAGTTTCCTGTGTTTTATACTTTTGTAATATTGCTTGCTATAGCGTCATCTGCTGTTTACTATTTTTTTTACAGACCCAATAATGAAGTTGTGCCTGCTTTCAGCGAGGCAGGACCGCACCTGGTAGTCGAAGGGGAACTTGCCGCATCGGGAGATAAAGTTAAAATACTGGAAGAAGAAATCCTTCTGGCACTGGAAGTCATCAAGGAATATATTGACCCATATATTCACTGGGATGAGAAACTGAGCAAGGTTACCATCACTACAAAGGACAGGGTTATAAGAATGAAAACGGAAAGCCTGGACGCCATGGTTAACAATGAACCAATGACTCTTGACATACCTGTTGAAGAAGACAACGGCACGGTATACATTCCTATAGAATTCTTGAGTGATTTTTACAACATAGAAATTCAGAGATTAAATAATAACAATGTTGTTATAATAGATTTTAGAAACAGCATAAAACAGCTTGCCCAGCCCATAGATGAAAACGCAGTAGTAAGGAAGGGCAGGTCGATTCGTTACCCTATAATAAAAAAGCTGGACATAAGCGGTGAAGAAGATAACACCATGAGAGTTTTTGAGGAATATGACAAATGGTATAAGGTGAGGTTGCCTGACGGCACCATTGGATATATTGAAAAGAAGTTTGTGGTGATAAACCAGTTGGTGGTAGGGCAATTGCCCGATAAGGAAGACGACCGCCCGACGTGGAGTCCGTTGAAAGGGAAGCTGAACCTTGTGTGGGATCAGATATGGAATAAAACGGACATGTCAAAAGTTGAGACGATAGAAGGGATTGATGTCATCTCTCCTACCTGGTTTCAACTAAGCAATAAAGAAGGGGATCTAATAAACAGAGCGGATATAAGATATGTTGAATGGGCTCACAATAACGGTTATAAAGTGTGGGCCCTTTTATCAAACAGCTTTAATGATGTGGAAGCAACCAGGGAGTTTTTGAATAACACTGATTACAGGGACAATATGATAAAAAAAATACTTGCTTATTCCGCGCTTTACAAGCTGGACGGCATTAATATAGATTTTGAGAATTTGACGGTTGATGACAGGGATGCCCTTACCCAGTTCGTAAGGGAGATAACCCCTCTATTAAGGGAACAGGGATTAACGGTATCGATAGATATAAATTCAGCCGGTTGCTATGACCGAAAGGCACTTGCGGAAGTTGTTGATTATGTTGTGGTAATGACTTATGACCAGCACTGGAAAGGAAGCCCTGTGGCTGGGTCTGTTGCCCAGGTGAGCTGGGTGGAGGAAATGGTCAAAAAATATCTTGAGACCATTCCAAGGGAGAAACTGGTGCTGGGAATGCCGCTCTACACGCGCCTGTGGAAGGAAGAAACAGCAGAAGGCGGAGCAGTCAGTCTGTCCAGTGAAGCTCTTTCCATGGAACAGGCAAGAGAGTTTATTGAGAAAAATAATGCCGATGTGCGGTGGGACGAGGAGAGCGGACAGTTTTACGTAGAAGTCAAGGATGGAAATATTGTATACAAGATGTGGCTGGAAGATGAGAACTCAATCAATTTGCGGCTTGGACTTGTTCATAAGTATAGGCTTGCAGGGGCTGCATCGTGGAGCAAAAATTTCGGTGTTCAGGAAGTATGGGAGGTTATTAATACCAACCTGAAATCAGTAGAAAGTTACCAGCAATGGAGAGAGGGCATTATTGACAAAAAATACCTTTATCAACATTAGGCATGGAGGTGGCTATGTCTTATTCAGAAATATTATTAAAACTGGTACTTGCGTGTTTACTGGGCGGTGTTATCGGATTTGAGAGGGAGCACGTAAACAGGCCTGCAGGTTTCAGAACACATATACTGGTTTGTGTAGGGTCTGCACTTATCATGGTGACTTCACAATACATTTTTGAATTGTATGCCGGCAAGACGAATATTGACCCTGCAAGGTTGGGGGCACAGATCGTCAGCGGTATAGGTTTCCTGGGTGCAGGAACAATAATCCGCGATGGAATTAATGTCAGGGGACTGACTACCGCAGCAAGCCTTTGGGCGGTATCAGCCGTTGGAATAGCCGTAGGTATTGGCTTTTATGAAGGTGCTGTAACAGCAACGATCCTGATTTTTGTGACGCTGATACTTTTTAAAAGGATTGAAATGCGCATTTCAATAAGCAGAAGGTATTCCGTTCTCTATATTGAAGCGGACAATATACCCGGGCAGATAACCAAAATTAGCAGTGTGCTTGATAAATACAGCATAGTTATCAAAAAGATTGATTTTGAAAACGGGGATGATGACGCAAACATGCTGGTTAAACTGCTTGTAAAGATTCCCGGCAATCTGAAGACAAGTACGTTT
>JAMOAC010000085.1 GCA_023621975.1 Bacillota bacterium
ATAATATAAGCCTTATGGCAGGGTTTATTACTCTTGCAGCTATAGATGATGACATAATGAAAAGAGGGAAATCAGGGGATAAAGTGGAACTGCTTGAAAATTTAAAGGATAAAGTTGATACACGTAATAAAAGCATATTTGCACATGGTTTCGAATTTATCGATAAAAAGAGGTATACCGAATTTAAAAGTGTTGTAGAAGATTTTATTGACAGGCTGTTCGAGAAAGACAAGGTTGATAAAAATAAACTGTTCTCGGCCATGGAATTTATCGAGTTGAAATAGTAGGGGGTTGCAGGATGAGGTTCATACATTGGAAAAGTTTCGTGCAGGATGGGACTGTAACGCTTGTATCTTCGCTACCGGAGAATAGTACATCCTGGCATGACCCCGTCAGCGGAACGGGCTTTTACCTTAAAAACGATGAATATGAGGAACTCTATTCCGAAATACAAAGACAGGTAAAAGATTTAAGTGCTTCCCAAATAGCGGATTATTTGGACAAACCGGGTTTTCAAAACACCCTTCCCTATATAGCAGAGGGAAATTACAGGATCTGTACTGTCAGAGATGTAGCCCGCCTTTTCGTGTTGTTTGCATATCTCTATGAAGGCAGGCAGGCGGAAGAAAAGGACAAGCTAAGGCAATCGGCATATAAAGCCTTTTTTGCTAAAAGAAAGGATGTTCACGCTGAGGCGTGGAATGCTCTTGAATTGCTTTTAAATCCCAGTGGAACCCTGAAAAGCAAGCTTAATATCAGAGTCCTAAAGGGAGGAGCCTATAAAATCAAAAAGTACTACCTTGAAACCAACGGATTGAAGGATATGAGAGGCGCAAGCAGGATACTCTCATACATAAGTGAAAAGTACATACCCGGGATCATATCCGGTTCATTTATTCCGGAATGTATCATTTATGCAGGCGGCGGAAACATTCTGTGCGTTCTTCCTGAATGGGCGGACGAAAACCTGGTATTTGAGCTTGAAAATGCGTTTCATAAATATACGTTAAGCCTGCAAAATGCATTTTGCATGGTTGATATGAGCCTGGACAAGCTGCTAGGCAATTACAAGGAAGCAATGCTGACGGTGGAGCAAAGGCTTGATGAGAGGAAAAAGCTAAAGATATATAATGACACGTGTCCCACCTCTCCTTTCTGGAACGATAAAGAAATTATCATTGACGGCAACAGGATAAAAATTGATGCCACCAAATTGAATTATCCCGCAACCTGCAGGATGTGCAGAGTAAGGGAAGCGGTTTACAGGCTTAACACAGGTGATGGTGAGCCTGTCTGTGGCAGCTGCCTTCATAAGAATTTGGTCGGAAGAAGCACGAAACAGGAGTATGTTGAAAATTTCGAAAAGTATACTGGTAAAAAAGTTGAGGTTGCTGCAGAGAATTTAAGCGATATAAAAGACGAAAACAAGTACATCGCTGTAATTTACGGCGACGGAAACAATATGGGCGGAATAGTCCAGAACATAAATTCATTAAGCGATATGATGTACTTCAGCCGCAAAATCAGTACGGCAGCACAAAACTCGGTATACAAGGCACTGGAACAGTGCAGTTACAGCCAATTCGAAATAATTGCGGTTGGTGGCGACGATATCTTCCTGATAGTGCCTGCCCAGGGATCCATTGAGTTTTGTGCAAGATTGATCGAGTTGTTTAATGAAGAATTCAGAAACATGAGCGCTTCCGAGGGGGAACGCCGGTATCGTGCCACGCTGTCCGTCGGGCTGTGTATCGGCAAGTACAGGTCCCCTGTAAGGCTTATGCAGGAATATGCGGAGGCAGCACTGGACAATGCAAAGATGACGGCAAGGAAAAATACGTTTCATGGAACGGATAACGGCAGTATGGATTTTGTGATTTTGGAAGGGCTTGGAGCCGAAATGTCTGGTACAAAAAGTGGGGAAAATGAAACGAAATTGTTACATACAATGAGGCCTTATAACCTTGACAGGATAAAGGCCATGATATCGCTTGTGAATTCTATGAAGGCAAAAGGGTCCGGCGTTAGAAAGAGCAGCCTGTACCAGATGGAGAACACTGCCGAATTTGCAGATCCTATGGAGATGAAGCTCTTTTACAGCTATGACCAGGCAAGGCATAAAAACAGGCTGGAAAAGTTCTTTAAAGAAAACAACATCAAGGGGCTTCGTTGGGATAGCGGATTTTATGTGGATGAGCAAAATTCACTGTTAATTTCACCGTGGAAAGACATCCTGGACATTTGGGATTTCGGGGGAGGTGACGGAATTGACAGAGACATTAAAAAGAGAGTATGATGTACGTTTTATACTGGAATCCCCCATACATATATCATCAGGTACCCGGCAAGGTGGCTATAATGCAATTCTAAAAACAAGTTCAGGGCCTATTATTCCTGCATCAACCATTAAGGGAAAGGTGCGGGACAACTTCTCGAAGCTTGTACAAAGCCGTTGTGAAAACAAAAGCGCTAAGAAGTATTGTACATGCCCGGTGTGCAGCATTTTTGGGGGCGCAGGTTTTCAGCCTGCCAGGATAATAATTGAGGATTTTTCATTTGAACAGCAGGATGATACCGGTAATTTGCCCTTGTCCATTCGCCCATGCGTGTCAATAGACAGGTACAGGAAAGTGGCAAAGGACCAGGCGCTTGCATTTCACGAAGTTCTGAGCAACGGCGCATTTCACGGCAGGGTGCAGGTATATTTTACGCCTGAAACAATACGATTTGAGAATGAATTAAAGTTAAGCTTCAAGATGATAGAAACCATCGGGTCAGGTAAAAGCCGTGGTTTGGGGTTTGTACGCGTGGAGGTGAAAGAAGTTGAGTAAAGTTGTTTTCAGGCTGGAAAGCCCTATGCTGGTAGGAGGAAGAAGGCTTAAAGATAAGGTTTATGAATCTGTTGACTATATACCCGGTCATGTAGTGAGAGCGGCGTTTGCAAGGC
>JAMOAC010000500.1 GCA_023621975.1 Bacillota bacterium
CTTTTGAAGTATAATCCCTTTCCCTTAATTTCAATGATGCAGTGTACCTGTAAATAAACTCCGAATAGACATAATTATAACTTGATCTGCCGCTGACATTTGCATTTATTATACTTTTGCTCTCGTTTTCGGCAATGATTGAAAAGAAGGCATTATCTCCGCTTACAAGACCAAACACGGGCATTTTTATATCCTGTGTTACTGATCTTTTCATTGTAGCGGGGGTGGTCAAATCACTCCCGTAAACATACCCGCTGTAACCCTTAGACTTCCCGTTATTGAAATTAATTATTGCTCCCGATCCGTCAGGTACAAACATATAGCCTTCCGCATCCAATCCCTGTGCCCCGAAAAATGGGAGTACCGAGATATTAAGAAGCATACAATTTCCGGTCTCCTGGATTTCTTCAAGAGCTATTTCCGCTATAAAAGCATTATTATCAAGGTAGAAATCTACGGGTATTGTAAACCCCAAAGTATCAAAAACATAGGTAATTCTGACTCCGTCTTTAATATTATCAATGCTGAAATTACCCTTTTGCACGCTTGCCACATGGCTGTTGGCTGATTGTATCAAACCTCTCTGGTCCAGATATTTTATTAATATCTGGCTCATCATTTCAAGCTGCACAGCCTTTATTGCAAGTGTATCCGTTGATGTATCTTCAGGATTGCTTCTCCAGATATAACCCGTTCTTTTATTTTCTACTGCAATCCGGGCAGTTTCTCTGTCAAGATACAATATTAGGCTGTCACTTTCTGAAACAATTTCAAAGCCTGCAGGGGATACTGCTGATACATCAATGTGAAAAAAAGGTGTAACCAGTAAGATGATTAATAATGTACATATTACTTTTTCAAGCTTTGCAGACATTTTTCTTCTCCCCTCAAATTCTAAACATTATTTCATTATATATATTTGATACAAACAACCATACCTGCTGGTACAGGCTAAAGGCCAGCAAACCGATGAATACTACTACACCCATACCCAGGAGAGTATAAACAGTTGTTTTTACAGTATTTTTAAAAGTATATTGATGTATGGTCATCATACCTATCAGGAATAACAACCCACACCACAGTATTGAGGTCTGATTCAAAATTGAAAGATATATCGATTCACTTAAAGTAAGAAGATTGCTGAGTATAATACCCGGTATGGACAAAATTATATATGGAACCAAAGCATAAGCGCTGGCTACGAAAATCTGCCTGAAAGTTCCTTCACCATCCAATAGTGCACATAAGGCCCAGTTTGTAACAACCCACAATATAAAAACTCCCACGCTTCCTGAAAAAACAGAAAGAACGTTAAAAGTCTGAATATCATAATAGTTAAACAAAAAACCTGTAGTCTGACGTTTAATTATATTCAGTAAAAACCATATAATTAGTATCCCATAGGAAACTGAAAGCGAGCCTTCATTATAAAATTTAATACCTTCAAACCCATCAAAGGGATGAACCATCACATGGAATGGATAAAGGACTTTTTTCCATTTTTCAGATACGTCAAGAAGCGGTCGGCCTTCTTTTCTTCTCCGGTCCTTAACCTTCAGCACCAGCCAGACCAGTATGAAAACTAAAATGATTGCTGAAAAGATATAGTAGAAGTTCTGTTGGATTACTTCTTTTCTGTATTCATTATAGGCTTCCGAATATCCTATTCTGTCATTGCCTAGTCTGAAGTATTCCATGGCCTCCTTGAATCTGTGCTCTCCAAAGTATGCTTTTCCAATTCCTACATAAGCCATCTCATAATTGGCATTCATTTTAATTACATTGAACCATGGTTCTTTAGCTTTATCGTAATCACCGTTGTCATACAGCTCCACCGCTTTTTTTACGTTCCTTCCAAACTCAGTAAGTGTGTAGACTGTCAGGGAATTTTTCTTGGAATCCAAAACTATTACATCCTCATCCACCAACTCTATAGACGCGGGTATGTCAAGCAGACCCTTCTGGTCTCCAATTCCTCCGAAAATCATCAGAGGATTGCGCTCCTGATCATATACAAAAACCTTTCCCCGCGTTCCGTCCAAAGCATATATCAGCCCGATATCATCCACACAAACATCCACGAAGGAAGAGTCTATGATTACATTACCGCTTACAACCACGTCACGATCCCCAAAATCATTGGAAGCCAATGAAGAACTCTGCTTTAAATTGAGGATATCGTTACTTACCGGATTCAGTTTCTTTATTTCCTCTTTTGAGTTTTGAGACTTTTTCACCGTTGCGTATACGAAATCCTGTGAGTCGATAAAAATATTGGAATACTCAATAGGTACAAAGCTCATCATTGCGCTTCTTTGTTCACGGGTGGCAATAGCACGCCATAAGCGTTCGGCTATCAGCCAGGCTGATAATTCGACTTTATTACTGCCGAAGTACTGCAGGAAACTGCCCTTTTCATCTATACATATCAAACCCTGAAATATACCATAAGCTTGTATATATAATCTTCCTACCGAATCCACAACAATCTTTTCAGGATAATAGGTTTGATTTTTGTCAAACAACTCTGTATCAGGCTTTCCTACAATATCAACAATATTTCCTTCTTTATCTGAAACCAAAACTCTGCTGTTATCCCTGTCGGCGATGTAAATAAGCCCATTCCTGTGAACAAAGATCCCGTAAGGATTGTTCAGAGTCTCCTCATTCCCGTTATTATTGAATTTACTGTATATTCTTTTAACTTTATAGTTATAATCCAGTACTATAATCCTGTTATTCCCGGTATCAGCAATATAAACTTCCCTGTTATCCCTGTCAACAAACATATCGTGCGGAGAATTCAAATTACCGGCCCCCATGCTATTTCCGTTGATAACCCGGTCCGGAGTAAATCCGTTGGGAGAGTTTACAGTATTTCCGGCAGAGTCGTAATTATAGCCCCTATAAGGTTCAAAGGCCATAACTCTCATTGAAGATAAAATAAATATCAAAACTAGTATCAATACCGTTGTTTTTTTTATCATATCCACACCTGCCTTCCTATCCTTTGATTCCTGAATGCGACATGGTCAACAGCACCTGGCTTTGAGTTAATATAAAGGTTACAATGGGCGGAATCATAAGTATCAAACCTACTGCAGAAGCAACTCCGGCTCTTGATATGCCTCCTGTTGACATTTGTCTCAGAATTGTCGGGAGTAATTTTATATTTTCATCGAAAAGATATATTCCCCCGGTATCATTCCATGTGGTAGTAAAAGTAAATATCGTAAGGGTCAACCATGCCGGTTTCTGGTTGGGCATGACTATTCTCCAGAATATGCCGTATTCGCTGGTGCCGTCAATTTTTGCAGCTTCTAGTATAACATCCGGAAACTGTGACATGAACCTTTCCATCAGGAAAACACCCATGGTTCCTGCAAATACCGGTAAAATTACCGAATACAATGTATTGATCATTCCGAGCTTTGCAAGGACTATATATCTCGGTATATTGGTAACTTCAGGAGTAAACAGTAGCGCAAGCACAATAAGTTTTCTCAAAAGCCTTTTTCCGTAAAAGTTGTGTTTTGCAATCGGATATGCCGCAAGGGAAGCTATTATCACATAGCCTCCTGTACCAACTACCGTAACAACCAGGCTGTTGAACACATATCTTGAAAAGGGCACCCACAGACTGGAGGCCAGTTCATACATCATAACAAAATTGTCCAATGTAGCGTTTATTACAAAAAACCGCGGAGGAAAATAAAACAGCTCTTCTATCGGTTTAAAGGCCGATACGGCCGTATAGACCAGAGGTAATCCCATGAATATACCTCCGAGACCTAAAAAGATAAATATAGCCAGATTCCCTCCGAAAGATCGGTTTATTTTTTTCTTTCTCAAAAGTTTTGCCATAGTCACCCTCCGCAAAAAATTTGTCCATTTCCCACATAATGTTTTTTATTTTTCTTTTCTTTTAATCAAAAACCTTATAGAGGTATTTACGCCTTATTCATCAGAAAATCTGCTTAAAAACCGCCTTATCAAATTGTTCGTACAAACCATGGCCACAAACAGTACAACTGCGATTGCTGATGCATAGCCCATCTCGTACCTAAGGTTGCCATAGTCAAGTATGTGCGTAATAATTGTATGGGTTGAGTAATCTGTACTCGGAAAGCCTGTAAGTTCCATTGCAACTCTGCCCGTTGAAAAAGAACTTGCTATTGAAAGCACCGCACCAAACATTAATTGAGGTGCCATTTGGGGTATGGTGATATACCATAATTCCTGCCACCTGTTTTTTATGCCGTCAATGGCTCCGGCTTCATATAAGGTATAGTCTATGTTTTGAAGTCCTGCAATGAAGGCAAGAAAACCAGCACCCATACTCATCCACAACATAACGATTATTACAATGTACAAGTTTGTGTCAGGATCGGTAAGAAACTGTACAGGTTCCTTGATAATTCCCCAGCTTAAAAGCCGGGAGTTGACATAGCCATATGCATCACCACTGAATAAGAACAACCAGATCACAAATATGTTGCCTGAAATGGATGGTGCATAGTATAAGATGGTCATAAAGGTTCTCGCTAAAGGTCTGAGCTCATTTATGAACCATGCAAAAATAAAACTTAAAATATACCCTAAGGGGCCGGTTAAAAGAGCAAAGATCAATGTATTTTTAACAGCTATTAAAAAAACTTCATCATCCAAAAACAGGCGGATATAATTCTCCAGACCTATAAATTTAGGAGTTTCCAGCATATTAAAATAAGTAAAACTCAATACAATTGATGATACCACCGGAATTACCGTAAATAATATAAAGCAGGTCAGAAACGGTGCAATCATTATATATGAAACCTTATTTCTTCTTATATTAGCTATAATATCAAAAACCCTTGTTTTTAGTTTTTCATCGCTGTGGCCTGTCAAGGCTGTTTCGGTGCTGCGGTGCTCCACACCGTTCATTCCGACCATCCAACTTCACCATCCCTTAATTAATATTTTTCAAGCCTTTTTTAAAGTCTCGGTTTGTTCATAAATAAGTTCGAAAGATATATTTCTCATGAATTCTCAGTCAAACTCTATCCTCTTTCTTTTAATCTCCTTATTCATCTCTATGTTATATTTGTTTAACACAACTCTTGGATTGTTAAAATCATATACCACCGAGCGGAAGGCATTAAGAAGATTTCTGCTGATGTAATAATTTCCAGGTATCTGGTAGTTATTCTTTACATGCTTCCACTGTTCTTTTAAACTGTCTGCCTGAGCTTTAGTCCATGGTAGTTTTTCAAAAGCATTTTTATTTGCGGTATCATATCTTGCAGCAGGACCGACCAGTGCTTCTATTTCACGGCCAAAGAGTTCCTGTACTTCATCACTGGTCCACCACTTAATAAATTCCCACGCTTCCTCGGGATAGTCGGTATCCTTTAAAATGATACAGGCTGTTCCGTTTGAACTTTGACTTCGGTCCAGTGTGCCGTCTTCCCTCACTGTACCCGGTATGGGTGCAAAGTCCCATAAGCCGTTGAGCTCGGGAGCTGCTACCGACAAACGGTTATACTCTGTATAGGGAGCCAAAGCCATTGGCATCTCTCCGCTTCTAAACCGGTTATAAAAGTCATAGGTCAGAGGAAGGGAATAATTAGTGTAAAATCCTGTCCATTGTTTGAAAGCCTCCAGAGCACGAGGTTGATCAAAGGTTGTCTCCGTCAACTGATCGTTATAGTATGACAGCCCGTTCTGAAACAGCAGACTCTCGAAGAGTGTCTCGCTGGTGGCATCAGTTCCTATACCAACCTGGAAATTGTTCTTTTGTATAATACTCATAACCTTATAAAAATCATCCCACGTTTGAGGCACCTCAATGCCCAGTTCTTCAAATATATCTTTCCTGTAGAACAACATGTTGAAATTCTGTGTTTCAGGCAACGCATAACAGCCATCTTTATAAATAAACGGAACAATGGCTGAATTGTAGAAACGCTCGGTTACCGTATCAAAATCGGAAAATTTGGATAAATCCATGAGAGCTCCCCTCATGGCGAGGTTTATCGGGTCGATTTTGGGTATGTTTAATGCCACGTCGGGAGCAATGCCTGCTAGAGTTGCCTGCACCAATGATTCTTGAATAACGCTTATATTCACCCCCACATTTGTTGCTGGAGTGAAAAGGTCATCGGCTAGGCTTTTTATTATACCGGCGGCATCTCTTCCCGATACATTAAACATTTTTGATGAGTTAACCCAGACATCTATGCTCTTTTTCCTGTTTGCTCCTCCGAGCCGCTTGTAATTTTCCGAGAAAGACGCTAAAAATGCCTTAAATCCATACACGAACCTCTCCCATAAACCAATACCTCCTTCAGGTATATCCTCCTTTTCGGGCGCTATTATTATATAGTCAAGAGTAAGGGCTTGCTCTTTCAGGTCTAATAAAAGCGCACCCAGTCCGCTTATATTTGAAGAGAAATTTCCCAATCTTGAAGGTATGGTTTCTGGCTCGACCAAAAAATCATCTAACTGATCTTTCAACCTGTCTATTCGTACAGCCTCACTGCCTTTGCTTTTTGTTATTTCCTGAACCCTTTGTGACTCTTTTCCCAGAATTTCAGAAATTTCTTTAAACTCCTCCATTAAACCGGGGATTGTTTCATCCAGTTTGTAATCTCTGTTCGGATCGGGAGACGCTCCGGTTACTTTAATAATCTTTCGATACAAACTGTTCAGACCAAACACAACACTGTCAAGCACTTTCAGTGTTTCAGCTATCTCACCGATTACAACTTCCATGGTAAGTTCATGTGTACCCTTTTCAAGGTAAAACAGGTAAGGCTCATCTCCCGAAAGCACTTCGGTGTACCATCTGTTGCCATACTTAAACCCGTAAGCTTCCATTTCCTTGAAGGGTACTTTTCCATCTATATAAATCTTCCTTGAAGAATACATTCCTCTGTTAAAGTTTTGTTTTACTCTTAAAGCGATTTTATAAAATCCGCTCTCAGGAATATCAATAATCCAGGTTGCAAACTGTCCCGGATATTGCCAGTTATGTGAACCGAATACATTGAGCTTTATATTATAAGGATCGCTGGGCTCAATGGATGCATCGGTCCTGTCAGACATGGGATAAAGAATTGAGTCCGATTTCAAGCTGACATCTTCCGCCTGAATTTTTATCACTCCTACATACTCGTTTTCTGACTTTTTATTTTTGTGTATTTCCATATATTCACTATATGTAGGAATTGCTTCTGTTTGATGAATGATCAGACTGTCCAGAGAAAAAGCTCCGTCGTTGTTTTTTATTGTCAATTTGTTTTTTCCTTTTTTGAAATAAAACAAACAATCCTCGTAGAATACACCCTGGCTGTTTGTAAAAACCCTGTTCTGCCAGATATACTTCTCTCTTTGCTTTGGTCTTATATCATTGCCCCAGGCGTCCTGCAGTATTTCCGTTTCATTTTCCCATATTCTTTTAAATACAAAGCTATCGGCTGAATCAAAAGGTAGTTTGCCATCAATGCTAACTGCCACATTTAAATCTTTCCCGTTTCCTTCCATTGCCTTGAAAATCATACTGATGTTAAAAAGACCGTCCTGAGGCATATCTACGATCCAGGAAACTTCGCTGTCATTATGGTCCAATATCAATACATTTTTCTTCTTATTCTCATCAAAACTTAGCCATGCATTGTTCAATTCCTGCTTCAGACAGTTGTCGGCATTTAAAACGACAGTAACGTCAGGTCTTGGCATATCCCTGTATTTTTCAAGATAGCTGATATAGGAGTTTGCTCTGTTGTAGCCTGAAACATCATTAAATCCGGACGTATCTCCTACAACTTCGGGAACGAAAACCAGGCTCATTATTACTTGAAATACCAGGATCAAACTCAACAGTCTTTTAAGCTTCAATAACAACCCCACCTTCATCTGGTAACTTATAAATCCCCTAAAAAATTGGAATGTGCAGCCAGCCATGAGGATGGCTGCACATAGGTTTATAAATCTAATCCAATTTTCGATAAACAAATTTAAATTATTTCGTTGCATTCTCCCAAGCACTCTTCTCATTTGTCAGGAAATCCTGAAGCGCTGCTTCATACAAAGGTTTAACTTTTTCAATTATGGTTGCGACAGGTACACCGTTCAGGAAATCAGTTTCAAAAGCTTTAGTTGCTGCATCGTAAGCGTCGGATTTAATAAGTTTGTTGTTGGGAATGAATTCAACTCTTCTAAGTCTCTGGAGCTCATCCCATACCTTTGGATCATACAGTTCCTGGAATCCTGTACTCTGAGCATCGTGTTCAACTCTTGCATATATGAAAGCCGCTCCTCCCAGAGGGTTCTTGGCTCCTCTCGGAACACCCCATCTTCCAATGGTTCCGGGCATAGCACCGCTGGTGCCGTTTGGAGCTTTCGGGAAAGGAACAAATTCCCAATCAAAAGAGAGTCCTGCTTCTACCCATTTCTTAATTGCACCGTAACTCTCGTATACCATTGCCAGCTTTCCGTTGGGCCACTCCTGTTTCTTAACACTGGTGGTAAGACATCCGTACTTTAGCACACATTCCTGTACAAACTGCAATGCTTCTATTGCTCTCGGGTCATCAAGACCAAAGGTCACCTTGGGTTCGTTTTTGTCAATTATCAACCAGTTAGCTCCGTTAGCCTGTGGGAAAATGGTAATATCTCCCATCGACAGATCTGCGCCCCAAACATCGATTTCTCCGTCTCCGTTGGTATCCTGGGTCAACGCTATGCAAGCGTCCCTAAAGGCATTCCAGTCCCATTTTCCTTTTTCATACAGAGACCATGGAGTCTCAAGACCGTTGTTTTCAAACATGGTTTTGTTTACAATATAACCTTTTACAAGCGGGTCACCGTTTACACCAAATACATGACCTCTCCATCTACAGGTATCTATAAGTGGTTGGTTAAACAGCGGGTCGTTTACATCCATCAGCTCTTCGAGCGGAAGAAGTGCAGCTGCCTGGATATAGGTAAAAAGACGATCATTGGTCAAGTTAACCACATCCGGAGGAGTTCCTGCTGCTATAAGTTTCGTGACTGTTTCAACATCATCTTTTCCTACATAGACATTAACTTTAAGCCCGTAATTTTCCTCAGCATATTTGATCAACTCATCCTGGGATGCATCGGTTCCCGGTTCGGATCCGATAATGGTAACAGTTGTTCCTCTTACCGCCTCAAACCTCTCCTTGTTAGTCAGAGGCTTACTCTCCTCAGATGGACTCTGTGTATCTTCCGTCTGTTTTGCGCTGGTATCTGCTGAACTCGTGCTTTTAGTATCTGCCGGGCTCGTACTTTTTGTATCTGCCGGACTCGTGCTTCCGGGAGTCTGAGTCTTAACGCAACCTGTGCTCAAAAGCATTGACAGCACAAGCACTGAAATGATAAATATTGATATTTTTCTCCTTTTCATATTAAAACCTCCTTATTAATTTTGTAAAATTTTTAATTGACTTTAGTATAAATTTAGTTGATATGCATACTTAATCACAATGAGCCAAAAGTCTGCAGCCAAAATTCACCTCCTTTTTGGTGGATTTTTAAGTTTCTGATGCTGCTGTTTGGCTTGTATTTATGTAAATTTCATATCAACGTCAGAGGTAATCAATCTCTCCCTTAACACTGTCCGGGTAGGATGCAGGTACATCCCTGAACTTATGGGGCAGCCAACACTCAAAGGGATGGTGGCAGTATAATGAATTCCTGTTAAAATACATTTCAGATAAAGGTTTGAAATTTTGCAAAGCTTCAGGGTCATCATTAATTTCATAGTTACTTATCGGGCCTTCACCGTTTAAATTAGTCGCTGAAACAGCGTAAAAGCTGATCCCTTCATTATGACTTCTCGGAATGGAAATGTTTGTCTGACACCCTGAATAGAGGATTCTTACCTGACCATCGGAACTCTTTTTATACAGTTTGTATCCATTGGCACCTAAAACTTTGCCCCACGAGATAACCAGTTCTTCATCCAGAATCGTAATATCCAACCCTTCCGGAGCAAGCGGTTTTTCAACTGTAGGATAAACAGGATACTCATGGGCATAATCACCGGATTTCTCACTGTTTACGCCCCGGACTCTTACGAAATACTTGTTGCCGTTTGTCAGGTTTTCTATTTTACATGAATTTTCAGTGGTTTGGGCAACTCTTTTCCAGGTACAACAATAGTCGTCGCTTATCTCAACCTCATAGAATTCTGCGCCATTGGCTTTATTAAACAGAACCTCGCAGCATCCATTCCCTGTTACAACATTTTCAATAACAGGTTTTTCAGGAGTAGGTTTATGCCCCTTTTCAACCAGTTCCAAAGTGTGATTTCCGGAACTTACTTTATACAAGCCTTCGTGATCTGGCTTTGAAACTATCGAATCTATATACAAATCATATTTGTCATTATTCTCATAAGAAACTTCGATTTTATCATCAGATATACAGGAAATACTGCCTTTTATAGTACCTTTACAGACACTTACGCTGATGGCCGTTTTCCCTTTTAGTGACCTGAGTTTTACTCCACAGGCATCCAAACAGTACCCTTCAATCAAGGCTACCTCGGTTTGATCCGAAGTTTTTCGGATGGCTCCGACGGTTCCAGTAAAATTTATATTACCTTCAAAGATGCCCGACATTTCACGGCCACTCCTTATAAGTACATCCTGAAATTCTGCCGAAGATACCTTTGCTCCATAATCAGTTTTTACTACATCAAGATCTTCCCTGTGGCTTACTATGGCAAAGCAATCACCACTGCCCTCATACCAAACGGTATCTATCGAATTGTCCTCGTCGTACAGAGTAAGTCGGGCCCTCCTCTTCACTCTGGTTAATATATGGATCTCCGGCATTTTATCAAAACTTGAAACACTCCATGAAAACCTGTTTGCTACTGTGGGTGCTCCGGTTATATCATAGATGGATATGTAATCAGAACCACATAAAAGCACATTCCTTTCCTGATATTCAGGGTAAGAATAGGATTTATCATCTTTTTCCGGCTTTATGGATGCGTATTGAAAAGTCCCCAAAAAGTGGCATGGACCGGTTATAATGTTGCGACCTATGGATCTATATGTACCGTTTTTCCAAACGCCAAAGTTACAGCCCACATCACAATCATTAATCCGCCTGTCTCCTGCATCTTCCAATCCGTTATGGCTGTATGCCTTACCTTCGGCATAGTAATAGATATTTCCGTTTCCACCGGCTGCAACAGTTCCCCAACGGTAATTAGGTCCTTCATCAATTTGTTGCAGGAATACGGATATTTCCTGCGGGGTATAAACCCCGTTCCTCAGCATGATGCCAAAACCTGTAAAAGCCATGGACTTGAATTCAGGACGTGTTCCCTTTATCAATCTATCCTTTTCATCTTTTCTTTTATAATCATCCCTTTGATTTCTGAACTCAAAGTCGTCTCCCAGGTCGGCACATACATAATGTATGTTCTCGGAAAGTATGGGATCAAATCGTTCAAGGTGCTGTGCAAAATCTCTCATGGAATCGGGAAGGGCTCTTCTTGCCGCATGAGCTCCCAGAGGAAGGTGTACCCTGTGGGGTCCCTTATCTTTTGAAAAGCAGCCCCAAAAATGCTTGTCATTCATCATTAATTTCATGGATGCTTCATTTTCACCCTCAAAAGGCGCAGTAAGAGAGTGTACAAGCCATCTTCCCAATAGTGCCGCGTATTTACTGGCAATCATGTTTCTTTCACCGCAGTATTTTTCAAGAAGCATACAGGACTTTAAAGCCGGCACCAGAAAAGCCCAGGTATAGGTTCCCAAATTCTCCGCCCACCGACCGCCTACCAGTCTCAGTCCTTTCAGATCGGGTCTGGTACAAAGCCTGAATGATATTTCTATAAACTTTCCATATAGTTGTCTCCATCTTTCAGCTTCAGGGTGCTCCGGAAACAACACTGCAGTATAGGCCAGAGTTCTCTTCAGGTCCCCCAGCAGGTTGGGAGGCCCGCCCAGCATATTAATAAGAGGAACTACGCTCTCTTCGGCTGCAAGATATGTAAGCAGCAGCAGCATGGCCTCTATTCTCTTCCGGTTTTCATAGGGCATTTCATCTTTAAAAATGTTA
Source organism: Bacillota bacterium (assembly GCA_023621975.1). Next base: position 12,091 of record JAMOAC010000500.1, read on the forward strand.
TAGGCTTGGGCATACAGCTTTGTCATTCTTCTGTAAGGTACTGGACTGAAACCTGCATTTTGCCTCTGCCCATGAAGCGGCAGACTGCTTACAAGTATATAGTTCATTAAATGGTGCTCAAACTCTTTATAATCCTTAAAACTGCAACGGTCGAAAATACGTTCCACTCTTTTTGCATTTTCCGGATATTCCAATACATAATCTTTAATTTTATCCAGGGACAAAAGGCTGTAGCGATTCTGCAAAAATACGCAATAGCTTGTGCTGTGCAGGGTTAAGCCTGTTCCTCCCTTTAAGTATTCTCTTTTTGTCTCGGACTTCTCCCGTGTATAATAGAAATATTCCTTGTCTTTTATATGGTCATATACCGTTATGGCTGTTTTTCGTGTTCCGCTGATTATTGGATAGTTCCACCATAATAAACCGTTTTTATAAAAGAATGAAATAGCAAAACCGTCCCATGAACAGAATAAATCATACTTTTTATCATCCCATGCCTCTTCGTCCAGTATAAACGTCCCTATTGACCGGCCGCTGTTTTCATTCCAGAACACCGCACTATTTACTCTGACTATGGTTGCCTGCGGTTCGTATAAAGACAAGCGGAAAGGAATCTCCCCGTTCTCTTTGTTGGACCAGAAATTCATGGGGTGGGAAAATCCACTTACATATGGTTCATCGATTTTACTCCAGTTATAATTTTCATACTCATTACCGCCTTTTGAGAATAAAATAGGCGGATTGTTCGGAGCCTGCCTGTGGGTGGGAGCCAAACCTGACCAGTTAAGCCTGAAATAAACTTTTTGACTTTCCGGGATATTTTCTGTTTCTTCTGAAAATTCAAAAAACTCCATGCCCTTTATAAATCTTAACTTTGTACAATAACTCTTTCCTTCATCAAATATGTACTTTACCTGAAAGTCGGCAAACAGGTTCCCATATTCCGTACATTCGGTTATAATCTCCAATATTTTAAGTCCGCCCAAAATTAATTCCGAATTACCATAGCTTTCATTGTTTATCTTTATTTCCATTATAGGTCCCGGAACTTTCACCGGATAAATTTCGGAACAGGGAATCCTGGTTGAAAAAACTCCATTATCAATCAGAAAACTGTCTTTATCCTCAATCACCTTTATGGGTGATGAGTCAAATTGCTCACGAATTCCTTTTTCAAGCCGGAATCTTTTTTCTTCTCCTTTAGCTAAATCAGTCATAAAACTGAGTTTGGAAAACAACAGTCTACCCGAAGCATCTTTCTTTACTTCAGACAGTTGAAAGGGTACCTGCATATTGGTTTGAAGATCATATAGTAAAAGGTTGTCTTCAGACACATTATCACTGCTAAAATCCATATTATATGTAACCAATGTCTGTGGCCACCAAAAAAGTTCGTGGTTTAAACTGTCTTTTAAAATAAATGTACATTCATTTCTAAATTGAATAACTTTTTTCAAACCGGATTTCATTGACTTACCCTCTTTACAATGAATTAGCTTGAACAGGTATCGTTGCATTTTTAATTTTAATTAGCATCGGAAAGCTAGTAAATGTTAAATATCCAACATCAGTGTTCAAATTGCAAATAGACCCGTGATTATTGCCCCATGCCTATTTGCGAGTATTATATTTTGTCATTTATTATGCCGTGTTTGTATTTTGTACATGAATTTTGCATTTTGTACATGGAAGGATAACTTAACTGTCATCAGAATAAAAACATCTCTAATATTTGCCGTTCAGCTACAGCAAGTATTAAAAATGAAAATTTCAAAAAATCAGGTAAATTTTGAAAATTGCATTAGAAAAATACAAATAAAAAAATCCCTCAAACGCTCTAAAATCAAGCATTTGAAGGATTTTAATTTGGAGCCCTCAACCAGGATCGAACTGGTGACCTCATCCTTACCATGGAAGTGGTCATAGATATTTTTAAAAACAAGATGACGGCTGCAGCCATTGGTATTGTCGGATTTGAGCAATTAGCTATTAACAATTTTCAGGTTATCTAAGGTGCAAACAACCCAATTACAACCCAATTGGGGTTAAAGGTGAAGTATTGTAAATACGCAAATCTAGTTTATAACAAATGATTACCATTTATATGTGTTCAGT
>JAMOAC010000151.1 GCA_023621975.1 Bacillota bacterium
CCACGCATGTCTGTAAGACATATTCATTGACTTTGCAGCTTTTGAAATAGATCCGTATTGTTTAATTCTTTCAAGTAAAGCAATTCTCCCATATCCAAGAAAAGTGCCTTCATGGCCTTCAATCCAGAATTTTCCTTTTAATGTATAATTTTTATGTATATCACTTCCTATGATACAGGACTGATGTGGATCTTTGAGTCCTTTTCTACCACTCTTTTTCATAACGTATTATACTATAAAATAAAATATAATCTGTTTGTCAATTAGTGATTTGTTTGTTGAGATTTACTGCTAATGATTTCTGCGCATTCTTAATTTAATAATAGAAAAGTCTTCCAAGTAGGAAATTTTTTCCTTTATCAATGACTAATTTTTATTTTTTGAACTAATAAAAAAGTTATATTTTAAAACACCGTAAATACTGAAAGTTCCTTTTTGATATCTGGTATGGAAATTGATTATTCAGTATCATATGATGATACTGAATAATTTAAATTTAAACAGACTGAATATTTCAGATATGCAAAATAATATATCATCTACCCAGAATTTAGGTATTGATGCATTTCTTAATGAACTTTTAAAAATTCTGTTTGAAAGCAAGAATTCAAACATTAATGATGATTTAATGGTACTACCTGCTGGAGCATTGCCATTTTCTCTTGTTTTACAGAACAATCAGAATTTTTCTGGAGTTTTACAACTTGATAATAATGTCAAGTCTGAACTTTTAAATTTATTTCAAAATGGCAATCTTAATATGGAAAAGTTATCATCATTGCTGCAGAACATTAAAATAATGCCAGTAAGTGAGGATTTTAATTCCATAAACGCTAGTGTAATGAAAGAGTTGACTATTGTGAAAGATTCTAATATAACAGCTAAATCTTTTACAGATAATTCTACCATCGTGAAGAATGAAGCAACTAAAGAATTGGTTTCTATGAATATAGATAAAAATTCGTTGTCTCTTGATAAAGGATTTTCTGTTTCTCTGCCGGCCAAGCATGAGACTGATAATAGTACAAGAGTTTTGCAATTTTTAAGCGACAAAGTTGAAGCATTGACAAATCTTCAACATAAAACCGATGAAAAAAATTTTAATGATACTCTATCTCAGCTTAATATAATGCATAATATTTCAAATACTGCACCAAAAAATCCTCAAAAGATCGAACTTCCCGTTTCTAATATTCAAAATCTATCAGATATTGTTTTTAAATCAGTATCCACTTCGCAGAAATCTATTACTATCCAATTAGAACCACCAGAGCTCGGGAAAATATTAATCCGAATTTCTATGGACAGTTCAGGCATAAAAGCTGATATGAAAGTTGACTATCCTCACATAAAGGAGATGATTACAGGATTAATTCCAGAAATAAAAAGCAACCTTGAATCAAGAGGAGTGAAAGTTTCTGACTTTCTGCTTGATCTAACAAAAGACCATCGCGGATACAGTGATTCTTATAATGGACAGGGACAGCAAAAATATAAAGGTAACCAGAAATTTTTTGAATACTTTGCATAATCAGGAGGTGCAAAATGTCAGATGTAACATCAATATTTAACAATCCGCTTTATACAACACAGGAGAAAACAACTGCTACCGGCAACAACGCAATTGACAAAGAAGCATTTCTCAAACTTCTTACAGCTCAACTTAAGTATCAGGATCCGTTAAATCCAATGGATAATACACAGTTTGTAAGTCAGCTTGCAATGTTTTCTGCGTTAGAACAAGTTGTTAATATCGGAGACACTTTGAACAACTTTATTTCTACCAAGACAAATGAAGATGCATTAACACTTGGAGCCAATCTTATAGGTAAAACAATTATAACAACCGATTCAGAAGAGTTTACAGTGAAAGGAATAAGCTATCAGGATGGCACACTTTCAGTTGATGTGGGAAGCAAAACTCTAACAATTGATAAAATTCAGGGAATAAAAGCTTAGGAGGTGAATAATCCGTGCTAACATCACTTTTTACAGGAATAAGTGGACTTAATGCCAATGGTGTGGCTTTATCAGTAATTGGCGATAATATTGCAAATGCAAACACTCCAGGATTTAAAGGAAGTAGGGCTAACTTCGGAGACATTCTGAGTCAAACTCTAGGTGGCGCATCGGCAATGCAGGTTGGTCGTGGAACAATGATTATTGACATTCAGAAATTGTTCACACAGGGAACTCTAGAGACAACATCAAATCCTCTTGATCTGGCAATTGATGGAGATGGATTTTTTATTGTAAAACAGACAAATGGTCCCACCTATTACACACGTGCAGGACAGTTTCGTCTTGATAAAAATGGTTATGTTGTTGATCCAAATGGATACAGGCTTCAGGCATATCAGATGGATCAGTCTGGCAATCTAACAGGTACCATAAGCGATGTTCATCTTGCAGGATTGATGAGTAACCCTTCAGCAACAACCAATATAAATATGCAGGTAAATCTTGATTCAAGAGACGATACCAAAACATGGAGTTTCACTTCAGGATCTGATCTACCCAATTCCTCATCATATAATTATTCAAATGCAATTACAGTATATGACAGCCTTGGAAACTCACATCTTGTTTATACCTATTTTGTAAAAACTTCAACACCGAATCTATGGGAAGCTCATGTTATATATGATGACGGAACTCAACCAAATCAGCCAAACTATACAGAAATAGATTTTGATACTACAGCTACTGACACTCAACCAATACAATTGCTGTTCAACTCCAATGGCACGCTTCAGAGTATCACTCCTGACACTTCTACACAGGCTAATGCTGTATCTTTTGATTTTTCAGCATGGGGCGCAAATTCTCAAAATATCACTTTAAATTTTGCCGACTCAACTCAATATGGGTCTCCAAATGCTATTGTATTTCAAACTCAAGATGGATATTCTACAGGTAATCTAATAGGCGTCACTGTTG
>JAMOAC010000441.1 GCA_023621975.1 Bacillota bacterium
GTTTTCCTGCAGCTTGAAATAGTCGTCAGCAACATTCAGTGCAGTAAGCACCGCTGCCATGGATGTGCTGAGCTTATGGTTTGACTTCAGTATTTCATTCATCTTTTTGTCAACATAAAGAGCCACTTTCTGGATGTATTCGTCGCTTGCATTACCGACTAAAACATAATCCTTACCTGCAATCCTCACTTCCACCCTGTTTTTTTCCTCATTTTTTTCCGCCACTTGAAACCAGCTCCTTTGTGCCTACATTCCATAGACACTTTTTTTAATATTATACTATATTTCGCCAAAAAATGCATTCTTCTCGAAGTTTTTCTATGCCATAAATAATGCCGCGCCTTTTGTTTTGACAACAGGCTGTGCAATGTTTAAAATTTACGATTTGCCTGCCGTTATATATTGATTAATTATTTCCGTAACGACATCCTTCATGGCAATTGTCTCAGCCATAAGGGTCAATGCAATCATAAATGCGGTAGCAGTATTTTTTTCATTTTCCGCTAAACCGTCCTCATCCATCAATTCGCTAATCTTGTCAAATAAGCCGGGAAGAGATTCCTTCCATCTTTCCAGGGCGGATTTCCTCATTTCAAGGTAATTCCTGTATATATCCGGAGTCTCTATTATATCCTCTTCAAAAATGTCTGGTTTGTTGCGTATAGGTGACAATACGGCTTTTATTTCTTCGAGGGAATAAATTGTTTTCAAATTGTCTATTAGTGTCAGCAGCACAAGATGATTTTTGGTATAGTACCGCTTGTCAACCGGCGGGGGAAGCACGCCTACCCTTACATAATTCTGGATCATCGTTTTCGTAAAGTTCCTTCCCTGCTTTTCAAAAAACTTCACAACCTGTGATATGGTAAGCTCATCGCTCAACGTCGCTATTTTTACCTGGTCATCCTTGTTTATGATGCCGTTTGCCAGCTTGAGCAGCGATTCCTTGTCTATAACGTTATCCATGTTAATACCACCTCTACATTATGAGTATTCATTGTCTATATAATGACGTGTATTACTCTATCATGCTCTTATGTTATACTTTTAAAGAATACTTGTCAATATATAAAGAGCGCATTTGCAGGATTTCGCATCTCCTTTATATTAAATGGAAAATATGCGCTCAAAAATTTGTATGATTCAGCAGGAAACGTTATTCCATTTTAAGAAATTTGCCTGTTTTTGGGTCAATGTAGACAAGCCAGTAACCAAAGGCACCGTATCTCGGTCTTCCGGCATCGACCTGTGCCCAACGGCACATATTACCAAAAGGCCTGGTATCCAAATCATACACAGCCGGTATGCCGCATACAATAAAGCTGAGTTTTCTGACTTCATCCCTGTAAATCCCTGCTATCAGGTGTCGGTATTTGAAATGTGACATCATCACCGCAGGATTAAACAGCAGCGGAGTACTTATATTATGCTGATACAATACGTTGTTGAGATGAACCGGGCTTGCTATTTTCCACCACATATAGTCACTTCTCTTATTACGGAACGGGTCAAACTTTTCAAAATACCTGTTAAAACTGTTTTCGAGTTTTTTCAGGCCTGAATCTGTTTTACGCTCTGTACTCTCTTTATGTTCCGTGCCTGCTTTATGCTCTGTGTCCTCTTTATGTTCTGTGCCCGGTTTATGCTCTGTGCCCGCCTTATCGATTATATTTCCCATGTCATTCCCTTTATTCAGATAGCACCTCTCGCACGGAATGCTCCCGCTGTTGAAGTAAGGTCCGTAAAAACCGCTGTTTTGGAAAATACAGCCCATTCCATTCCAGCCCATTTGCCCGCTTCCGCCGCCAGCGGTCTGCCAGTCAAAATAGCCCTGCATGTTTCCCATGCCGGTGCCCGTCTCATATTCGCTGCTTCTGTCTTGCCGGTCCACAGAGCCTCCGTCCTGCCCTGCTTTGGCACTGCTGCCTTGCTCTTCCGGCATATGTATGGACTCATTTCCTGAAACTTCGCTTTTTTCAGCTTCGCCTGCTTTAGTTGCTTCGCCTGCTTTTGACCCGGTTCCGTTAACTCCGCCTGCTTTAATTTCACTTTCTTTAGCTTCAGTTCCTTTTACTTCACCTTCTTTTACTTCACCTTGTTTTACTTCACTTTCTTTTATTTCACCATCTTTTCCTTCACTTTCCCTTACCTTTCTTTCTTCAGCTTCACTTTCCTTAAATTTAACTGCTTTTGCTTCACTTCTTTTTATTTCATTTCTCAAGGCTTCGCCATCTATTGGCTCATATTCCCCGGCCTTTGCATATAGAACCAGCCTGAAGCCCTCTCTCCAGGATACCATCTTATCCTTGTAAGCAGCCATCGGGCATATAACCTGATAAGGCTTCCTGTCTTTATATTCCACCAGCAATGCCGCAACCGTGAAGCGATCAATGCTGCTGCCTGTCATCGCCACGTTATCTGGATTAAAAGCCCAATTTAACTCGCCTTTGTTTCTCACAACCGGTACAACTCCGGCATATGCAATTTTGGAATCTCTTCCCTTGGGTTCTATTAAATACAGTTTATATACGTACATATCCTGCCCGTCTTTTAGATTTTGAACTGCGGCGGACAGTTTACCTTTTCCGTCTCTGACTTCTATTTTAACGTATCCTGAAGTCCCCTGCCCTACTCCGTATCCCGGGTCCTCCTTACGGAATATCAAAAAATTTCTTTGGAACCTGGATTCCCTTGCCACTGGATTACTCCCCCCTAAGAAAACTTACACCTTTCCACGGCATTAGCTGCCATTGTCCTGCTTTACCGGTTCTTCAGCTTCATATTAAATTATATGTTTGTAAATAAAAAATAAGCCCAAAAAAAACAGAGGCATTTATTCAATGCCTCTGCCTTTTACCGTCTTTTTCCGGTTATAACCCGGATCTCTTTATAATTAACTGTATAACCTTGTTATAATCCTGCTTTCTTTGCCAATATT
>JAMOAC010000207.1 GCA_023621975.1 Bacillota bacterium
ACCCGTATAATGCCTTTCATTGCACTCCCTCCTCCCATACCAACCCCTGTACGTAAAAATTTGCTTTCTTTTCATATCAATATTTTCTACTCTTATCCTCCTTAATCGATCTAATATAAAAAATTAATCAGCATTTCCAAAAAAGTCAGGTAATCTTAATTTCCAAATTCCCTCTTCATTGACAACTCTGAAAAGCTCGTTTTCCCGGCTCTCCTTTTTACCATTTGCATACTTTATAGCATATGTTGCCGTAACAAATGCTTCTCCATCGGGTTTAATTTCTTCTCCTTCAATAAAACCATCCTCAAATTCCAAAGCGGAAACATACGCCAAGTATGTCTTTTCCAGTTCTTCAATGGACGGTCTTTCGCTTCCATCAGAATTCACCCGGGCTAAGAAGGCATCAACTCTATTCCAATCAGGTCCCTCATTCAGGGCAGTAAATACTTCCCGAACCACATCATCAGGGCTTAATATAAACCCTTTCTTTCGAGCAATGGCCATAATAGGAGCATTTATATCAACGCTCGGTAACTCCGAAGCAATGAGATCAGCCCCTATTTCATCATAAGTCAGCGCCCGGTTATTAACCAGTATCTTTACCCTGTTAACTCCATCCAACTCAGTGAGAGAATTGACAATAGAGTAAATGGACAGCTGTTTCATTTTGGCCAATACATTTGGTTTCTGTTCTTCCGGCAATTTGTCCATACCCGGCAAAACTGTAAGGTCAATGTCCTTTGTAAACTCTTCACTCAGGTTGACAAAAACAGTATCACCTTTTCGTGTAACGTCCATAACCTTCACATTCGGCGGCATTATAGCTACCCGATCCACCTGCATGGGCCCTTTCAATAATTCATCTACTATAACAAACTCAATAGGCTGCCTTCCCTTTTCGGCCCGCCGCTTTTCTGGCACCAGATAATCTACCAGGTAGTGTTTAAAATACAGAGTTATGTCAACTTCATTTATCTGGATTTCAGGATTTATATACTTCTCATCCTGCTTGTCCTCCATACCCGGATCATTTTTGCCTTCATGGAATATAATCCTATTTATAATAGAATTACATCCCATAATGCTTAACAGTATTAATACAATAAAAAAGGAAAATATAATCGCTTTTTTAATTTTTTTCATTTAATTTCCCTTTCTTTACACTACAGTTGCTTGAATACCAGTATAGTATAGGATTTTTACAAAATGTTTAAGCAAATCTAACAAAATAACAAGAGTCCATTGTTTTTGCTGTTTTTATTATTTTAAAGGCAGTTCAATGTAAAAAATACTGCCTTTGCCTTCCTCACTGACTACACGTATATTTCCACCATGTAAAAGAACAATCTTGTGTGCTATGGACAAACCTAAACCTGTACCGCCAGTAGCTCTGGATCTGGCTTTATCAACTCTGAAAAATCTATCAAATATATGCGGTATATCCTTAGCAGGGATTCCAATCCCGGTATCGCTGACCTTTACAACCGCATTTCCGGAATACTCATATACTTCTACCGTTACCCTTCCCCCATCCGGAGTATACTTTATGGCATTATCCACAATATTGCTTACGACCTGCTGTAATTTTACGCTGTCACCAAACACGGTTAATTCATCCTCGTAATATGCTTCCAATGTAATATGTTTTTGCTGTGCCAGTATCTGCAACCCTTTCAATGTATTGTTTACCAATTTGACCAAATCCACCGGCTGCTGATCCAGCTGCATTTCTTCGGTATCAATTTTAACCAGCGTCAGCAAATCATTTATAATGGTGTTAAGCCTGTCAATTTCAGAATTTATATCATTCAAAAACTCGTTGTAAACTAAAGGATCATCCAATTCCATATGAATAAGGGATTCTGTTAATACTTTAATAGCGCTCAGCGGAGTCTTCAATTCATGGGATGCATTTGATACAAATTCATTACGGGCTCTATCAAGATTTTCCAACTTTTCACTCATTATATTGAAGGCCTCACCCAGCTGCCTAAACTCCCTGCTCCCCCGTATTTTTACTCTCTGATCCAAATGCCCTTGGCTCATCTTTCTGATAACATCAGTCAGCTCCTTAATGGGCTTAGTAATAAAGCCGGAGGCCAGATAACTCGTTATTATAATCACAACGGCAACTGCCACTGAATATGTTCCCAGCTTGGTTTTAACTTCATTCAGCGTTTGTTCGATACCTGACAATGATGTGGATATAATGACCATACCGATGATTCCATATCTTTCATGCTGTATAGGTGCATAAGTGTATAATACCAGCATTGAATGATTGGAGTCTTGCGGCCTGATATACAATTCCCGTGGTTCAACACTTTCACCGCTCAATACAAGTCCAACCTCAGGAAAATCTTTTACGAGATTCTGTTTTAATAGACTGTCAGGACCCTTAATTATATTATAAGAATCATAATCTACCACACCGTTTTTATTCAATACCAGAATACGAGTGGATTCTCTTTCTTTGTTGAAAATTTCCTCCCCAAAATCCTGTATATCATATCCTATACCGGCAAGTATATCGGGATCACCACTGGCATAATCATAAGAAATATCCTGGGCAATCCAATTGGCGTATAAGCTGTATGTTTCCTTTTTACTATCAATCATATACCTTCCCAGGATGTTCAAAACCGATATATTTGTAATAGTAAATCCCACAACTATTATAAGCAAATAAGTTAGTACAATTTGCCAGCGAAAACTGGAAAAAAAAGTTTTATTTGTTGGCAAAGTAGTATCCTACCCCCCATTTAGTAAATATAAATTCAGGTTGACTAGGGTTCTTTTCTATTTTTTCACGTAATCTCCGGATATGCACATCCACCGTTCTCACATCGCCGAGGTAATCATATTTCCAAATAATCTCCAACAAATTCTCGCGGCTGAATACTTTGCCCGGATTGGT
>JAMOAC010000063.1 GCA_023621975.1 Bacillota bacterium
AATCAGATATTACAGCCAGTGTAACAGAAAGTGTGACAAAAAACGTATCACAGGAAATAAATGCTGCAAGGGAACAGGTATTTCATGAACTGCTGAAGACCAAACTGGAACTTGGCGCCTGTGTTGAAAACAGTATAAGAAAACTTGAAACAAAAATGGAGAAACATTTCAGCGATGTTGACCGTTCTCTTACCTTATGGAGAGAAAAGAATAAAAAGGGGTTTTTTAAACGTTTTATGGGCAAAAGCTGATTTGGCCAATATGAATTCAGCCGGAAACAAGGACAGGGATGTGGAATGTAAAAAAGGACATAAGGACGTGGAATGTAAAAATAAAGAAGCAAAGCATAAAGTACAAGTATACACAATAATAACGTATACTTTTTTTGTTGTGTAAACATAAACAGGGGCTGTATGTCATGATTCTCTTAAGACGGCATACAGCCCCTGTTTTGTCCTCAATTCATGATTTTTAAATTACAATTAGCTTACATTCAACTCAAGTCTCAATTTATCGGCAACCATTGCTATAAATTCAGAATTTGTGGGCTTGCCTTTGCCGAGATTCACGGTATATCCGAAAATTGAATCCAATGCTTCCACCTGACCCCTGCTCCATGCAACTTCAATAGCATGTCTGATAGCCCTCTCAACCCTGCTGGGTGTCGTATTGTATTCCCTTGCTATGGTAGGATAAAGCTGCTTTGTTATGGAATTTATTATATCAAGATCTTTTACGACCATCATAATTGCATCTCTTAGATACTGATAACCTTTAATGTGTGCCGGTACACCTATTTCGTGCATTATGTTTGTTACTTCTATTTCCAGGTTTTTCTTTGAGGACGCATGATACACCATACTTGATTCATTAGTGCTTTCAGGCTTAATCACTGCATGCTGGGTATTGCTTTTAATCTGGCGTATACGTGAAACAAGGACATCCATGTCAAAAGGCTTTACCATGTAATATTCCGCCCCAAGGGCAAGTGCTCTCTGAGTAATCTTATCCTGTCCGACAGCTGACAGGATTATGAAAAGAGGCCTCTTTTTTAATTTTGTTGAATTAATCCGCTCAAGTACTCCCAGACCGTCAAGATGCGGCATAATTATATCAAGAATGACTATATCGGGTAACTTGGATGTAATAATATCATAGGCCTCGAGTCCGTCCCTGGCTACACCGACGACTTCAATACCGTCCTGATTGTCCAGGTATTCACAAAGTATTTCCCCGAACTCCCTGTTATCATCAGCGATTACCACCTGAATCTTGTTTTCCATCACGCATTTTCCCCCTGACAACATCTATAAAATCCTAATTAAATTATATTTATGATTCGACAAAAACACAAGTATAACTTTCTATTAATTAGAAATTTATATGCAAATTAACAATAAAAGCGATTTAAGTAAGATATTCAAAGATGTTCAATCGGGTAATATCGTCAGTATTTCCCATATATATCTATTCTTATATAAAAAATATATACATAAACCGCATTGTAATCCTATATTTTCCACAATATTTTTAATAATATAAACATTTGTTGACATTTCCTGATTGGCGGCAAACTAACCTGCCATGGCTGTACTTATGCTGCTCCGGCTGCTGTCGATGTTTTTCAACATACCCTATATAAATATTCCATATCCCCTTGTAGGATCATTCACCAGAACATGAGTTACGGCACCGACAATTTTTCCGTCCTGAATTATCGGGCTGCCCGACATTCCCTGTACTATTCCGCCGGTTGCATTAAGAAGCCTCTCATCCGTCACTCTGACAACCATGCCTTTTAAACCGTTTATGTTATGCCTTGAAACCCTCTCGATTTCCACGCTGTACTTCTCAACAGTGCTGCCTTCCACATTTGACAGAATATATGCAGGTCCTTCCTTTACGTCGCTTCTCACCGCAATTGGATAAAGTGTACTGTTCAAAGTTTTTCTAACATCATCATACAACTTTCCGTATATCCCAAATTCGCTGTTGACGCTGACAGTACCCAGTTTTTTTTCTTCTGCAAAAACACCTTTCAATTCTCCGGGCGAGCCTCTCTCGCTTTTCTTCACCGCCAAAATATCGGAAACCAGGAGTTCCCCTGATTTTATGGGCAGCAATACGCCAGTGTCAATGTCCGTAATACCGTGTCCCAAAGCCCCGAAATAACCGCTTGACGGATCATAAAAAGTCAATGTCCCAATACCTGCCGTGCTGTCTCTAACCCACAGCCCTATATAATATTTATCGTCATCTGCTGATTTTGCAGGAACAATACTGGTTTCTTCAACATTGCCGTTCCGCCTGTATTTCAGCGTTATGGCTTTACCCTTGCTGTTTTCTATTTCCTTTACGAGGTCAGGAATACCGTTTACTTCATGACCGTTTATCTCCAATATTGTATCGCCCGGCCTGATGCTGCTGTCCCTTGCAGGCAATACCCTGTTATTCCCATTGGTTATGACATCCGACATCCCTATTACCAGAACTCCGTCCGTCTGGAGCTTTACTCCGACAGTATTGCCACACGCGGCAATTTTTCGGTTTGAAAGTATATCCACCCTTAATGTTTTCAGAGGAAGTATGCCAAAAAGCTTCATGCTCAGATTAACTCTTCCCCTGCTGTTTGTCTTGAAACTGACGGGATTGAATAACCTGAAAAAACTTCCTTCCATTCTTACCATTATGTCATTTATACTGAGGACACCGTCTCTGTCGGATTTGATATTAATAAAAAAAGGGTTTTTGAAATTGAATAAATGTTCTTGCCCCTCCAGAATTGTTATCTGACCCGGAAGTGATAAAAGGGTGAACAAATAACACGCATAAACGGCCATAATAAAAATAAGCAAAAATAAAACAAATCTCCTTTTTATAGATTTGATAAAAATCATTTCATCTACCTCCTAAC
>JAMOAC010000200.1 GCA_023621975.1 Bacillota bacterium
ATCCTCTTTGACAACTGATTCTTCAATTTGCCTCAGACAGTATTCCTTAAGATATTCCTCTTCACCGTAAAACAGGTACAGGTTTCTTATAATTCCTTTTTTTAATTCATTACGCAACACGTCGTAGCTCATGACACCAACCGCCTGTAAATTTTGTATTTTGCATGTTTCCCATAATTTTATCAGTTTCCATTTTATTTTTAGCCGTTTCCCGTATCCAAATTTTTTTACCGTCAGAAAGGATGATGACGGCACCGCTTTTGTCAGTTCTGAAAATGGGTATCCCCAAATCTCTGTAAATCTTCAACACCACCTGAGACGGGTGTCCGAAATTGTTTTTGCCTACGCTTATAACCGCAGCTTTAGGACTTACCTCCCTGACAAATTCGAAGGAGCTGGAGGTATCCGAGCCGTGATGGGCAACCTTAAGTACATCCGCCTTAAGATCCATTCCCCTGTCAACCATGAGCTCCTCGATTTCTTTCTCAATATCCCCGGTAAACAAAAAGCTCACGTTTTCATAGTGTAATTTTATCACTAAAGAAGTATTATTTAAAGATAAACCGTTCAATGGGCAATCACTGTCCGGATTAAGTACTTTCATGTATGTCCTGTCATCCAGCTTTATATTATACCCCCTGCTCAACCTGATAACGGGTATCTTCTTTTTTTCAGCCTCGGCCAAAATTCTGCTGAACTCACTTTCATCTTCACATTCCGGAATTGCAATGCTTCTTACGTCCAGACTTTTTATCACCGGTTCAAGGCCTTCTATGTGGTCGCTGTGCCCGTGAGTTGCAATCACCAGATCTATCTTAGTAACCCCGCAATCCAGTAAAAAAGGAATTACAACCGAATCGCCTATGTTTGTTTCAGGTTTTATGCCCCCGTTTGACCCACCGCCGTCAATTAAAACGGTCTTTCCGCTGTAAGCCCTTATAAATGCCGAATCACCCTGCCCTACATCAATAAATGCCACTTCCAGCCTTGCCGGAAAAACAGCGCAAATGAATATTGAAATTATAACCACGGCAAAAGCTGCAGCATAATGGCCTGGCCTGATTTTCTTCAATACAGGCCTGTGCAAAAGCAACATAAATACAAAAAGATAGTATGCTGCAATGAATAAAAACGGAGGCGTCGCAATGCGCACCACTGAAAAGGGCAGGACAGAATTAACTCTTGCAACCAGGAGGATAAAAGAAAGGAGAATACAATTAATACCGGCCGCCAGCCTGAATAGAAACAAACTTATAAAGCTTGCTATGACTATGACAAACCCCAGTACCGTAATTGTCTGAAGCAGAGGCACAACCAGAAGATTGGTTACAACTGAAAACGTGGAAATTTTATTAAAGTACAATACCGTTATGGGAAGAACACCTATCTGGGCTGCCAGAGTTATTGAAATGTTGTCCAGCAGGATATCGGGAATGTTTGAAAGTTTTATTCGATTTAATACGCTTTTTATCAGTTCCCTGACACTCTTGTAAAACTGTACCAGGGACATGGTTGCTGCAAATGAAAGCTGAAATCCGATATCAAAAAGGTTATACGGATTATATACAAGCAGAAGCAATGCAGCAAATGATAAACTGGTATACGTGTCCGTTTCCCGCCTTGCTATTCTCCCTGCAAGCATTACAATTCCCATTATTACCGCACGCAGAACCGAAGCCTGGAACCCGGTTACAAATACAAACATAACCAGTATGATTATAATAATTATATTTGCAGCTTTTTCATTCAAACGGATTCTTCTGAATATTAAAGACAGCGGAGCCATTATAAAAATCACATGGGTGCCTGAAACCGCTATTATATGAGACAGTCCGGCATCACTGAACTCTTCTTCAACTTCTTTTGAAAGCCCTTCCCTGTATCCCACAAGCATTGCCGAAAGAAGGGCCGCATGCTGCTCAGGAAGGCATTTCCCAAGGATTTTAACTACTTTATTCCTTATCTCAATACCTGTTCTTATGAAAAAATTACCTTTGATTATATCACCTGTTCTGACGCTTTCGCTTTTTGAAAAAATTGTGGCAGACACTCCCGAGCGCGCAAGATAATCCCGATAATTAAAACCTCCCGGATTTCTTTCCCCTGAAGGCAAATTTAGTTTACCGCTAATTAAAACTTCCCTTCCATAGTTGTATTTTACCGTATTTTCATCGTTCAATGTGGTAAAAAGAACTTTTCCGCTGACTTTTTTGGTTAAATTGCCACTTGATATTTCAACGGCCTTTACCCTGAAACTTGCCCTGGCACCGTTTACCTCCCGGGAAGAATCTATGAAACCTTTCAAAGTGACATTTTCACCGTAAAATCCTTCGAATTTTTTCATTGAAATATTCTTGACATGCAAAAATTCAAAAAAACCTGCTGCATAAAAAAATATCCCTATCATTGCAACACTTAATATTCTTTTGAAATTATGAAATAATGCTATTGCAACCAATATCCCTGCAGAAACTGACAACAGGGCAACAGTTACCGAATCAAAAGCTTTTCCTGCCAGAATACCTGCAATAAATGAAATTGCAGCAACAGTAAGCGGCCTTTTCATATCCACCCCACAGTAATTGTATACATAATAAACAAAAGCCGATTGAAATTAATAAAGCCAATTGCACAAAAGATTATTTCCAAATATATAAGATTATTTCTAAATATATAAGCAATTTCAATATATACCATTATTATACTATATTTACACAAATTTTCAATATTTTGTTCTAAACCAGGTAATGCATTTTTTACCTGATTAAATAAAGTTGGAATTGCATTTAAGCCAGACAAATTCTAATGGGAATGCAGAATTGAAACAGAAATCTGCAGTCGTTATCTGTTTTTTTTGCAAAAAATAAAATCAGCCAGCAATCTTCAGACCGCTCGCTGTAAAACATG
>JAMOAC010000427.1 GCA_023621975.1 Bacillota bacterium
CAGTAACGGGCTGATACCTGAAGACCAGATACAACGCCTGATGGAATTAAAAGAGTTCATGGAACGTACTTTCAGTACCAACTTAGCGCAGGGGGCAACCATTTACGCGACTTCTGAAGCACCAGGCCACAGGGCAGATTTTATCCTGGATAATAAAAAAGAGACATACTGGACTACAGAGGGAGAATGGAATATTAACAATAGCAAAGCTTCAATCATATTTGACCTCGGACGGGCCAAAACATTTGATAACGTGCTTATACAAGAATATGTCAGGGAAGGACAAAGAGTTGCAGAATGGAATTTTGAAGTCTGGATTGACGGATCATGGAAGGAGTTAGTCCGCAACAAAACTATTGGATACAAGAGAATAAGGCGATTTAAACCAATTACCACTGACAAGGTGCGATTGAACATTTTAAGAAGCTGGGACAAACCAATGATATGTAACTTCGGGTTATACCTTTCAAGTATTCCGGAAAAAGTTACTGAAGTAAGGAATATTGTACAAAAGGGACCGGAGCCTGTTCCTGTTGATGTCCTGAAATTGAAGCCCGGATTAATTTATACATATTATACGGGAGGGATTCAGTCTGCAGCGTTAATTGAATCTACACCTTCAGTAAAACCCATAAAAACAGGAATTATCGATAAATTCAGCATTGAACCGGCTCATGTACCAATAGGATATTCATTATCTTACAAAGGCTATATCAAAATTCCTGTTGCCGGTATTTATACATTCAGACTTGAAAGCGCTAACGGCAGTGTATTGTACATAGGGGAAAAGTTATACGTTGACAATGATGAACCACATGATATAAAAGCCGTTGAAAAGAAAACTGAACTGAAATCTGGTTATTATCCGATAAAGGTACTATATACAAGCTTTAGACAAAAAGGAATGTTGAAGGTAAGCTGGAGTGGTCCGGGGTTTGAAATGAAGGAAATTGAGGAAGACAATCTTTTTCATGACACATAAGCATGGAGCTGCCCAATTAAGCAAAAAAACCCCAGCATGACATTTTATCTTGTAGCTGCCATGAACGGCAGCTTGTTTGCTGTATAATCCATATTTCAAGAATCAGGCTTTCGTATGCTGCATTTCCCGGTATTGCGTCGGACAAAGTCCCGTTGCGTTTTTAAAACTTTTACTGAAGTGGAAGGGATCAGGAAAGCCTACTTGTTCTGCTATGTCTTTTACGGATAAATCAGTATCCCTTAATAGTTTTTTCGCCATCTTCATCCTGTAATCGAACAGGTATTTTCCGGGTGTTTTGCCGCTGTACTCCTTGAATATTTTTGTCAGGTAAGCTGAAGAAAAATTATATTGTTCTGAAATTTTTGTGAAGCTTATGTTTTTGTTATAGTTTTGGCGCAGATATTCCATGATTTTTTCTACAATTTCTCCGGGACTGTCGCCACTTCTGTGAACCAATTCTTGCTGCTCTGCCAATAATTTTTCTTCAAGCTTGTGGAGAGTGTTTTTCAGGTCAGCCAGGCTAATCGGTTTAAGCAGGTAGTCAACTGCATGGTTGCGCAGTGCGGTGCGTGCAAACTCGAAATCATCAAAACCGCTGATAATCACCGTTTTAATTTTCGGGAATTCAGAATAAAGCCGCTTGATCAGTTCGAGACCGTCAAGCTCAGGCATTTTAATGTCACTGAAAACTACATCGGGCAAAAGCTTGCTGGATAACTCATACGCCTCAAGCCCATCATTGGCGATGCCGATTACTTCAAAGGCATCATTTGCCTTTTCGATATTTTTGGAAATATTTTTGGCAATTAATTTTTCATCATCGGCGACAATAACCCTAAATTTTCTATTCATTGTATTTCTCTCCAATCGTTACGCAGGCTCCTCCTTCTTTGTTGTTTTCCAGACGGAAAATAAGGCGATTGCCGAGCAAAAGCCGATAGCGTATGTAAACATTTAATATGCCCATACCGTTAATTTCCAGGGAAGGAAGCAAGCCTGTTTTATTAATTTCTTCAATTTTTTTATGCAGCATTGATAAAATTTCTGGCGAAAATCCGGGACCGTTATCTTTAATGGTAATTTCATAGCAAGTTTGATCAGAGCGCCCTGAAATGCTGACTAAGTAAGGGGGACGCCTGGTTGAAGCAAATTTGATAGCATTCTCCACCAACAGTTGTATGCACAGCTTTGGTACCTTGATTGAAAGCATTTCATCCGGCACATCAATCGTATAAGACAGGTCACCCTGGTGCCGAATGACCATGCAGCGGAGAAAATCTTCTGTACAGCTAAGTTCAGCGGCAAGGGTCACCTGTGGCCCCTCTTTTGATGAAATGTAGCGAAGGATATTGGACATGGATTGGCACATAATTGTAATTTCCTCGTTCATCCCCTCATCTGCCATGGCCTGGATGGTGGCCAAACTGTTGTACAAAAAATGAGGGTTCATTTGAGACTGGAGTGCAAGCAAGCGCGATTGCATTTCCTGTGATTGGAGCATTAATTGCTTGTTCACGCTTTCTGCCAGCTTTGCCTGCATCTGCGAAAAAGCACTGTGCAGTGTATTCAATTCGATCAGTTTTGTATTTAGCGGTGGAAGGGGGGACGGGCGTGATATATCTATAGAAGATATTTGGCGGCATATTTGCTCAATAGGCTTTGTTAAACGCTGGGCTGCAAAATACGCAAGCACCAGTGCGAAAATTAAAGCAATTACGGTAACCAGGGCGATGTTCGAGATAAATTTTCTAACCTGTTGAAGTAATTTATGTTCACTGATGACGATAATGGTGCAAAAATCTGAATATTGGGACGGCGCACAGATAAACAGTTCTTTATCTTTGGAAAAAGGAAATTCTATCATATGATTAGGGAAATTTTTATTTTTTGCGTATTGGAACAAAGATGTATTGGATTCCT
>JAMOAC010000168.1 GCA_023621975.1 Bacillota bacterium
GGGCAAATGTCACTGGAATAGTGGTAATTTTGGCTATTATAGCTATCAGTGTTGTAAGTATGGTAATTTCCACTATATATTCAACCAAAACTGGCTGAGCAATCAACAAGCTTTACGTTTCTTCCCGCAGTATTGCAGACGGAAACCTTAATATAGATGATATAAAGGTCCACTCAAAAGACGATATTGCAGTCTTGGTACAGGCATTCAATGAAATGGTATCAAATCTCCGGTCCATGATAAGCAGGATCAGCAATACAAGCGAAAGCGTGGCTCATTCAGCAGAATCGCTGAAAACCGGAGCTGAGCAAAGCACTAAGGCAATTGAGCAAATTGCGGCTGCTATACTGCAGGTTTCAAATGGGGCGGTAGATCAGTCTGAAAAATCAAAGAGAACTGTAGAAGTTATAAAGAACCAGATGGAAAGGAATAATAGAATTTTTGAGAACTCCCGCACCGTACTGTCAACATCCTTAAAAGCAAGTGAAGCTGCTGAAGTAGGTAATGATAAAGTAGGACAATTAATAAATCAGATAGAAATAATCCAGCAGAAAATTATCAATACGCAGGAAGTTACCCAGACATTGAAAAAACAGACGGCGGACATAAGGGTAATCCTGGATTCAATAACCAACATTGCATCGCAGACAAACCTCCTTGCCCTCAATGCAGCAATAGAAGCTGCCAGGGCCGGTGAACACGGTAAGGGCTTTGCAGTTGTAGCTGAAGAAATACGCAAGCTCGCTGAAGGTTCTGCAAGCGCAGCCAAGAAAATTACTGAAATATTAAAGGAAATCCAAAGCCAGGCAGAACTGGTAGCCGAAAGCATGACCGAAGGTGTTAATGAGGTTATTGAAGGAACCCAAATGGCAGAGGAAGCAAGGAGAGCATTTGAAGAAATTGTAAGCACCAGCAGGGACGTAGATGTCCAGGTAAAAAGAATAAACGAAGAAATAGAAAAAGCGGTGGAAGAAATTAAGAAAGTGGAAGAAATGAGTATGGCTATTTACGAGGTAGCAAGGCAATCCTTGTCCGGAAGCCAGGAAGTTGCAGCGGCTATTGAAGAACAGACTGCAGGACAGGAGGAGATATCCTCATCCGCTGCCATGCTTGCAGAATTAGCCGAGGAGCTAAACAGCATGATTAGTAACTTCAAACTGTAGTATTGCTTTTTTATCAGTTTGTGCTATAATCTTTTTGTAGCTTTAATGCTATGATTTATTGATTTATCTTGCTTGTGCGGACATGGCGGAATTGGCAGACGCGCTAGATTTAGGATCTAGTGTTAATCACGTGCAGGTTCAAGTCCTGTTGTCCGCACCATGTGAGCTGAGGGTTTTGGGATTTTCCCAAGGCCCTTATTTTATGGAATTTTATTTATTAGATAATGTTGTTTAATGTTATGTTTTTGTTGGTATACATTAATTATTTGAAAGGTGGACGCAAATGATCAAGGAATTGTCGTTTAAAGGTATATTGCTTGTCTGTGACATGGACGGTACTCTTCTTGACAGTAACAAACAAATCAGCAGAGAAAACTTAGAAGCAGCAAAATATTTTGTTGAAAGAGGGGGGAGTTTTACCATTGCCACAGGAAGAATGGCCAGGGGGATTGCGCAGTATATGCCGTTGCTTCCCGTAAATGCTCCTGTGATATTATACAACGGTAGTGTCATATATGATTTTCACAAAAAAGAAGTGCTCTGGTACAGGCTGCTTCCTCCAGAAGTCAGAAATGTTGTAATTCACTTGATGAGCAAGTTTCCTGAAATGGGGGTAGAGGTATTTTATGGGGATAAAATGTATATTGTTAATAGGAATGACATGACAGACATGCACCTGAAAAGGGGTGAATTTTCTCCAATATTTCTTCCTCTTGAAAAAATACCTGATGGCTGGTACAAAGCAATGCTTGCATGGGAGCATGAAAAACTGGTGGAAGTTGAAAAGTATATTCTGGAAAACATTATTAATGAAAAAAGTTCCTTTTATACTGTATTTTCAGAACCGGTTTTTCTTGAAATACTCAGCAGGGAGGCTTCGAAAGGAATAGCATTGAAAGAGCTGATACGTCTGCTGGGGATTTCCCGGTCAAATGTTATAGCCGTAGGTGACAATCTAAATGATGTAGACATGATAAAGACTGCAGGTATTGGAATAGCAGTGGCAAATGCACAGGAGGAGCTGAAAAAGGTAGCAGATTACTGCTTTACGCATAATGACAATCATGTTCTTGTTCAAATAGTAGAATGGCTGGATAATATAAAAAATAATGATAAATTATGATACTTTTGAAATATTTACAAAAAATAGCATGCAAAGCAATTTTGTGATATTATATATATGTTGTTTTACATAAAAAAACATATATATAAAAACATATATATTATAAAAAAACATATATATAAAGAAAACATATATATGATTTATGTATAAACAAATACAAAATTACATTCTACTCTATATCTGAGTGGAGGGATTTTTATTAATAAGGAAGATTGTCTTTGTTTGCTGCCGTATTTGCCATATCTTAAAGTGAAAGACAATATAATTTACGAAATAAGTTATCCATTCTTAAACCTGACAGGATATTTAAAAGAAGATCTTATAAATAACAACGTCGAATCAGTATTTAAAAATCTGCTAAAGGCAAGTATGGATTATTCAAACGTTTCCAGTAATATAGAGAAAAGCATGTATTTATTTACAGGTTCATCTAATGCGAGGCTTGTAAATGTGATCAGCATACCCGGAATCATGCCCGGTGAGGCTATCATTATTTTCAATGAAGTCCCAAATTCGAGGATTGAGGATAAATTTTCCGGTATAGATCATGTTGCAAAAAGCGCCGACGTGGGAATAGCGATTATTGATGTGGCCCACATGATTTTATTAATGGCAA
>JAMOAC010000294.1 GCA_023621975.1 Bacillota bacterium
GCTCAAATTATATGGCGAGCTTATTACTGCAAATATCTATAACATACCGAGAAATGCAAAAAGCGTAAGCCTTCTTAACTATTACAGTGATAAAGGCGAATACATAAATATTCCCCTTGATGAGAACCTTTCCCCTCAGGAAAATGCCCAAAAATACTACAAGCAATATGCAAAAGCCAAAAAGGCCTATGCATCCACCAGTGTACAGCTGGAGGAAAGCGTAAAAGAACTGGAATATCTGGAAAGTGTATTGCAGCTTTTGGACAACTGCACTACCGTCCAGGATATAAGCGAAATAAAACAGGAACTTGCAGAGCAGGGCTATATATCAATCAGGAAAAAAACCGGAACCAAAAAGCAGGACATGCCTTCTAGACCGCTGCGCTGTATATCCTCTGACGGATACTATATTTACGTTGGAAAGAACAATAAACAAAATGACATGCTGACTTTAAAAACGGCACAAGCCAACGACATATGGCTTCATACAAAAAACATACCGGGTTCACACGTAATAATAAAGAAACATACCAAAGAAGACGTACCTTCGTCCACCCTGCTTGAGGCTGCGATGCTGGCGGCTTATCACAGCAAAGCAAGAATGTCCGCCAATGTGCCGGTTGACTACACTACCGCAAAAAATGTAAGGAAACCAAGCGGTGCAAAGCCAGGCATGGTAATATATGAGAACTATAAGACTATTATAGTGACACCAGATAGAGACACAATTAACAGATTGCTGGGTAATCAGAAATAAGGAAGTGTAAAATGCATAGGCAGGCTCATTGCCTGCCCGTTGATATTTAAATACAGATAATGTAATATAAAAGAAAGTTACAGGAAGAGGTGTTTAGCATGTTTTCACAGAAAGTCATAAACAGCTTAAGTAAATCCTCATGGATCAGGGCAATGTTTGAAGAAGGTGAAAGGTTAAGAAAAATATACGGTCCTGATAAAGTATATGATTTCGGCATTGGTAATCCTGAAATGGAACCGCCTGCGGCTGTCAGGGAATCCATAATAAGGATTGCACAGTCTGACACCCCCGGCCAGCATCGTTATATGAGCAATGCCGGTTATCAGGACGTAAGGGAAAGAATTGCCCAGTATATAAACAGGGAGAACGGTGTCTCCCTTACGGCACAACACATTGTAATGACCTGCGGGGCAGCCGGCGGCCTGAATGTGGTTCTAAAAGCACTTTTAAATCCCGGAGAGGAAGTTATCGTACTCTCTCCTTATTTTGTGGAATATCTTTATTATATAGACAATCACGGCGGAGTACCTGTAGTTGTACCGACGGATTCCGAGACATTCCAACCGGATGTTGAAGCCATAGAAAAAAACATCACCAGTCGTACCAAGGCCATAATTATTAACTCTCCCAACAATCCTACAGGAGTTATATACAGTGAAAACGTTCTGAAGAATATCTCCCAGCTTCTGGAGTCAAAAGAAAAGGAATTCGGCACAAGTATATATGTTATTTCTGATGAGCCTTATGCCAGGATTGTATATGATGATGCAAAGGTTCCGTCCATCCTCAAAATATTTAAAAATTCAATAGTAATAAACTCCTTCAGTAAGTCCCATGCCCTACCGGGTGAAAGGATAGGTTACATAGCGGTAAGCAGCGCAATGGACAATTCCGACATGCTGATAAATGCATTGGTATTCTGCAACAGGACCCTGGGATTTGTAAATGCTCCTGCAATGTTCCAAAAGGTTATTGGAGAAACTCTTGATTCAGCCGTAGATATTGAAGCATACAAGAAGAGGCGCGACATTCTCTATAACCATCTTGTAAATCTGGGATTCTCCTGCATAAAACCACAGGGAGGATTTTACCTTTTCCCAAAAGCTCTTATGGATGATGATGTAGAGTTTAAGAACCGCGCATTAAAGCACAACCTGCTTATTGTACCGGGACAGGGGTTTGGTTGGAAAGGTCATTTCCGTCTCTCATATTGTATTGACATAAAAGTTATTGAAAACTCATTGCCGGCATGGGAAGCACTGGTAAAGGAGTTTAAATAGACTTATATCTTTGAGGCATGCAAAATATTAGGACAAGCAGGTCAACAAGCCTGCTTGCCCTTTATTAGCCTAGTCCCTTGACTTCACTACAAGCATTAAGCCTTTTGTGATAGACACTTCCGCTCTGTTGCTGACGAATTTATTGCTGATTCCCCAGGTTGAACCCATATTAATGGTTGCGCCGTGCAGCGGGTAATACAGCCCGCTGGTAGTTACACCTTCAACCTTCTCAGTTATGGGTATAAGGGATACATTGGTATAGCAGTCCCCCTCAAGTATAATTCTGTCATTTATCAGCATTATCTCGTTACTTTCATCGACTATCATTCCCTTTACTCCCATGTCAAGCATCTTTTTTAGGAGCATGACATTTGCAATGGAATGGTCTGCCCGGGAGCCGAGTGCCCCTACCAAAATTATTACATCACAGCCTTTTTCAACGGCGTGTTCAACGGCAAGTTCCGTATCGGTCATGTCTTTTTTGACGGGAAATTTCAATACTTCAATGCCCATATTAACAAAATATGAAAAATCATCCCGCCTTACCGAATCAAAATCACCCAACAGCACATCAGGTTTTAAACCCAGCTTTTTAGCGTGATAAGCTCCTCCGTCAGCACAAATTATATAATCAGCGTCTTTTATGTAATCAACATAATATGAATAATTTTCAATTCTGCCGCTGCTAAATATGACTGCCTTCATAGCTTATACTTCCTGCCCGGCCGAATGCATTAACCCTGCCAGGCAAGCTTTCTCAACTCCTTTATGATCTGGACGGTATCAGGAGCATTGTAAACCGTGGAACCTGCAACAATAACATTTGCTCCCGCCTCGGTAATTTTATAGATAT